>JACRMD010000385.1 GCA_016215085.1 Solirubrobacterales bacterium
AGGGCGTGGTGTCGAAGATCGTGCCGATCGAAGACATGCCGTTCCTCGAAGACGGAACGCATGCGGACATCGTGCTCAATCCGCTCGGCGTGCCGTCGCGCATGAACGTCGGCCAGATCCTGGAGACCCACCTCGGGTGGGCCGCCGCGCAGGGCTGGTACGACGACGCCGAGCAGGGCTTCAAGCACGCCCAGGGCAAGGTCTACACCGCCACTCCGGTGTTCGACGGCGCCTCGGTGCAGGACGTCGACCAGGCCCTCGTGCGCTGGCAGGAGGACCACACCAAGGCCGGCGGCAAGATCAAGATGGACGTCGACAAGTCGCGGACGCCCGGGACGCAGGCGACCGGCAAGTTCCGCCTCTTCAACGGCCGCACCGGCGAGCCGTTCGAGGAGACGGTGACGGTCGGCTACATGTACATCCTGAAGCTGCTGCACCTGGTCGACGACAAGATCCACGCCCGCTCCACCGGCCCGTACTCGCTCGTCACCCAGCAGCCGCTGGGCGGCAAGGCGCAGTTCGGCGGCCAGCGCTTCGGCGAGATGGAGGTCTGGGCGCTGGAGGCCTACGGCGCGGCGTACACGCTGCAGGAGATGCTCACGATCAAGTCCGACGACACCGTCGGGCGCGTGAAGGCCTACGAGGCCATCGTCAAGGGCGAGAACATCGCCGAGCCGAGCATCCCCGAGTCGTTCAAGGTGCTCCTGAAGGAGATGCAGTCGCTGGCGCTCGACGTCAACGTCGTCTCCGAGGAGGGCCAGCGCGCCGAGATGCGCGACGAGGACGACGACCTGCTGCGCGCCGCCGAGGAGCTCGGCATCGACCTGTCCGGCGTCCGCGCGACGGACGGCCAGGCCGCCGACGAGGCGGTCGAGGGCACGGACGACACCGACGCCGCCGACGAGGAGCAGGGCGAGCCGGAGGAGCCGGAGGTCGACCTGGACGCCGACATCGACATCGGCGACCTGGACGAGGTGCCGGCCGACGAGCCGGTCGAGGACGAGGCCTAAGAGGAACCGAGGGAACCCCCACACATGATCGACATCAACAACTTCGACGCGATCGAGATCGGCCTCGCGTCCTCCAAGCAGATCCGCGCCTGGAGCTCGGGCGAGGTCACGAAGCCCGAGACCATCAACTACCGCACGCTGAAGCCGGAGAAGGACGGCCTGTTCTGCGAGCGCATCTTCGGTCCCACCAAGGACTGGGAGTGCTACTGCGGCAAGTACAAGCGCGTCCGCTACAAGGGCATCGTCTGCGAGCGCTGCGGCGTCGAGGTCACGCGGTCCAAGGTGCGCCGTGAGCGCATGGGCCACATCGACCTCGCCGCGCCGGTCTCGCACATCTGGTTCTTCAAGGGCGTGCCGTCGCGCATCGGCTACCTGCTCGACATGGCTCCCAAGGAGCTCGAGAAGATCCTGTACTTCGCGGCCAGCATCATCACCTGGGTCGACCAGGAGGCCCGCTGGCGCGACCTCCCGAAGCTCGAGGAGGAGATGCAGGGCGAGATCACGCGCCTGCGCGAGGAGGAGAACGAGCGGGTCGAGGAGCTGCGCTCCAGCCGCGAGGCCCGCATCGACTACCTCAAGACGGGCGACCAGAAGGACTTCGGCGACGAGGACCACCTCTGGGCCGACTCGCTGGACCTCAACGTCAAGAAGCTCTCCGACGAGGAGCGCGACAAGCTCATCAAGGAGCTCCAGAAGACCTTCGCGTCGGACATCGACGACACGCAGGCCTACTACGAGGACGCCCGCGAGCGCCTCAAGGACGTCTGGAAGCTCTTCTCCAACAAGGAGGAGCCGGCCGACGAGCCGCCCAGCGAGGGCGAGGACTGGCCGCTGAGCTCGTACGTCGACCGCCCCGGCGACAAGGACGAGTTCCGCCCGAAGACGATCATCGCGGACGAGACCTTCTTCCGCGAGCTCAAGCACCGCTTCGGCTCGCCGTTCGGCTTCGGCGAGTACTTCGGCGGCGGCATGGGCGCCGAGCACATCCGCACGCTGCTGCAGGAGAAGGACGAGTACGACCGCGAGGGCGCGCCGCGCGACACCGACGCGGACCGCCTGCCGGGCGACGACCTCGCCCCGCAGGACCAGCCGGGCATCGTGCTCCAGCACGAGCGCGAGGACCTCGAGGACCAGGTCAAGAACGGCAAGGGCCAGAAGCAGGCCCGCGCCGTCAAGCGCCTGAAGGTCCTCTCGGCCTTCCTGCACTCCGACAACAAGCCCGAGCACATGGTCCTCGAGGCCGTCCCGGTCATCCCGCCGGAGCTGCGCCCGATGGTCCAGCTCGACGGCGGCCGCTTCGCGACCTCGGACCTCAACGACCTCTACCGCCGCGTCATCAACCGCAACAACCGCCTCAAGCGGCTGCTGGACCTGGGCGCGCCGGAGATCATCGTCAACAACGAGAAGCGCATGCTGCAGGAGGCCGTCGACGCGCTGTTCGACAACGGCCGCCGCGGCCGGCCCGTCACGGGCCCGGGCAACCGCCCGCTGAAGTCGCTCTCGGACATGCTCAAGGGCAAGCAGGGCCGGTTCCGCCAGAACCTGCTCGGCAAGCGCGTGGACTACTCCGGCCGTTCCGTCATCGTCGTGGGACCTGAACTGCGCTTGCACCAGTGCGGTCTGACCAAGATCCCGCTCGGTCATCGTGGCCGGCCCGTCGCTGCGGCTGCACCAGTGCGGCCTGCCGAAGCTCATGGCGCTCGAGCTGTTCAAGCCGTTCATCATGGCCCAGCTCGTCGAGCGTAAGGCCGCGCAGAACATCAAGGCGGCCAAGAAGATGGTCGACTCGATGATCCCCGAGGTCTGGGACGTCCTCGAGCAGGTCATCCACGAGCACCCGGTGCTCCTCAACCGCGCGCCCACGCTCCACCGCCTGGGCATCCAGGCCTTCGAGCCGGTGCTGGTCGAGGGCAAGGCCATCCAGGTCCACCCGCTCGTCTGCCACGCGTTCAACGCGGACTTCGACGGCGACCAGATGGCGGTCCACCTCCCGCTGAGCGCCGAGGCGCAGGCGGAGGCCCGGATCCTCATGCTGTCCTCCAACAACATCCTCTCGCCCGCCCACGGCGCGCCGCTGGCGACGCCGACGCAGGACATGGTGCTCGGCACCTACTACCTGACGTACGGGCCGAGCGCGGGCGAGCTGTCGGAGAAGCAGGAGCAGCTCACCTCGGGCAGCTGGCCGAGCACCGAGCCGCGGCCGAAGGTGTTCCGCACCGCCCAGGAGGCGGAGCTCCTGTACGAGAACCGCGCCGTCGGCCTGCACGACCTGGCCGAGTTCCGGCCGCTGGGCCGCGAGGGCGGGCACGTCCTCACGACGGTCGGGCGCATCATCTACAACGACCGCATCGAGCGGGCGCTGGTCGAGGCCATGGGCGAGGACTTCGACGTCCAGACCTACGACTTCGTCAACCAGACGATGAAGAAGAAGGACACGGTCAAGCTCGTCGACGCGCTGGTGCAGCGCTACGGCGCGTCGGCCGTGGCCCTCGTGCTCGACGCGTTCAAGGACCTCGGGTTCCACTTCGCCACGCTGGCCGGCATCACGGTGTCCAAGAACGACGTCGTGATCCCGCCGCAGAAGGGCGAGATCCTCGCGCGGTACGAGGGCGAGGTCGCGGAGATCCAGGACCAGTACGACATGGGCCTGATCACGCAGGAGGAGCGCCACGAGCTGGTCGTGGGCAAGTGGACCGAGGCCACCGACGAGGTCGCCGGGTCCATGGCCCAGAACTTCGACCCGCTCAACCCCATCATGATGATGGCCGACTCGGGCGCCCGAGGCTCCATGTCGCAGATCCGCCAGCTGGCGGGTATGCGCGGCCTCATGGCCAACCCGAAGGGCGAGATCATCGAGCGCCCGATCAAGGCCAACTTCATGGAGGGCCTGGACGTGCTCGAGTACTTCATCTCGACGCACGGCGCCCGCAAGGGCCTCGCCGACACCGCCCTGCGCACCGCGGACTCGGGCTACCTGACGCGCCGTCTGGTCGACGTCGCCCAGGACGTCATCATCCGCGAGCCGGACTGCGGCACGAAGGAGGGCATCGACCTCTTCGTGTTCAACGCGGCCGGCGAGCCCAACGACAACCTGATCGGCCGCATCGCCGCCAAGGACGTCAAGGTGGGCGGCAAGGGCTCGGCCCTCGTGAGCGCCGGCCAGGAGATCGACCGGGCCGAGCTCGCGCAGATCGCCGAGGCCTTCCAGGGCGAGTACGACGGCGGCGCGCGGCCGAAGGTCCACGTCCGCTCCGTGCTCAAGTGCGAGGCCGTCACCGGCGTGTGCCAGGCCTGCTACGGCCGCTCGATGGCGTCCGGCAAGACCGCCCAGATCGGCGACGCGGTGGGCATCATCGCCGCGCAGTCGATCGGCGAGCCGGGCACGCAGCTCACCATGCGGACCTTCCACACCGGCGGCGTCGCCGGCGCGGACATCACGCACGGCCTGCCGCGCGTCGTGGAGCTGTTCGAGGCGCGCAAGCCCAAGGGCCTCGCGCAGATCGCCGAGCAGGACGGCGTCGTGACGGTGGAGGACACCGACAAGGCCCGCACCGTCGTCATCACCGACGACGGCGGCGAGGAGCACCGCTACACGTTCCCGCGCCGCACGCGCCTGCTGGTCGAGGAGGGCGAGAAGGTCGACGCCGGCAAGCAGCTCAACGAGGGCTCGCTGTACCCGCACGACCTGCTCAAGCTCCGCGGCCGGACCGAGACCGAGCAGTACCTCGTCAAGGAGGTGCAGGAGGTCTACAAGTCCCAGGGCGTGGACATCAACGACAAGCACATCGAGCTGATCGTCCGCCAGATGCTCAAGAAGGTCCGCGTCGACCAGAAGGGCGACACGACCTACCTGCCGGGCCAGTTCGTGGACCGCTACGAGTTCGCGCGGGTCAACGACGAGATCAAGAAGGCCAAGGGCGAGGCCGCCCAGTACGAGGAGATCATCCTCGGCATCACCAAGGCCTCGGTGAACACGGACTCGTTCCTGTCGGCCGCGTCGTTCCAGGAGACCACCAAGGTGCTCACGGACGCGGCGCTCGAGGGCAAGAAGGACACCCTCAACGGCCTGAAGGAGAACGTGATCATCGGCAAGCTGATCCCGGCCGCGACGGGCCTCAAGCGCTACCGCCGGATCGAGATCGAGCCGTCCGAGCCGCTGCCGCGCGCGATGGACGAGGTCGGCCTGCTCGACCAGGACGAGATCGCCGCCGAGCTCGGGCTCGGCGACGGCGACGGCCTGGGCGGCTTCGGCGCCGGGTTCGACCAGGACCTGGCCCAGCTCGAGGACATCGGCGCGGGCGGGGACCCCGGCTTCGCCGACGAGCTGGCCGAGCTCGACGTCCCGGAGGAGGGCGGCGACCGCTAGCCGGCTCCGCCGACCTGACGCTGTGTCGAAGGGCGCCCTGCACGGGCGCCCTTCGTCGTTCAAGGCCTGGGCAGCGTCGCCGATCTACCCAGACGATGGGGAGCGAAGGCGACTCCTGGCTCTGCGACGCGGCTGGTCGCGAGCGCCTGGTCCAGATGAGCCCGCTGGTGCGCAAGCAGCGCGCGGGCGTCTTCGTGCTGCAGGCCGTCGCCCTGGCGGTCTGCGCGCCGTGGCTGGGCTGGTGGACCCTGCTGCCGCTCCTGGCCGTCGCGACCATCTTCCCGATCGTCGACCGCAGGATGCCGCGCTCGCCGCGGCCGGAGTACCTCTACTTCGCGGCATGGTCGTCGACGCAGGTCGCCATCGCCCTCGGCGCCTACCTCTCGGGCGGCGCGGCCTCGCCGGTGCTCGTGTGGATGGCGGTGCCGGTGGCCACGCTGGCGTCGCGCTTCACCACGCGCGGGCTCCTGCTCGGCGTCGGCGTGACGCTCACGCTGCTGATCGCGGTGACGCTCGGCGCCGACCACCAGCTGGTGCTCGACGCGCCCTACACGCTGCTCTTCCCGCTCGTGGCGGTGATCTCGGTCGCGCTGCTCGGCGCGCCGCTGATGCGCTCCGACGTCCAGCACCGCTCCGAGGCGGTCGTCGACCCGCTCACGCAGCTGCTCAACCGCAAGGCCCTGCACGCCCGCGCGCTGGAGCTCCAGGAGCAGGCGCGCATCACCGGCGAGCCGGTCGGCGTCGTGCTCGGCGACCTCGACCACTTCAAGGCCGTCAACGACGAGCACGGCCACCAGGTCGGCGACCAGGTCCTGCAGGACGTCGCCTACCGCATGCGCAAGGCGCTGCGGGCCTACGACCTCGCCTACCGGCTGGGCGGCGAGGAGTTCCTGGTCGTGCTCCCCGGCGCGGCGCTGGACGAGACCGCCGAGCTGGCCGAGCGCCTGCGCGGCGCCGTCGCCTCCTCGCCGGTGGCCGGCGTGCCGATCACCATGAGCTTCGGCGTGGCCGCGACGGCGCCCAAGGAGACCTTCGACGTCGAGGCGCTCTACGCGCGCGCCGACGCCGCCCTCTACGAGGCCAAGGCCGCCGGGCGCAACTGCGTCAAGGGCGCCGACCGGCGCCTCACGCTGCTCGGCTAGGGCCGCGGCCCGCCACGTCGGCCGCGAACGCCCGCAGCGCCGCCGCCTCGGCCTCCGTCAGCCCTTTCGCGGGGTCGGTGGCCACCAGCAGCGTCGGCGCCGCGCGCGCGGCCGCCCAGGCGCGGCAGGCGTCGTCGAGCGCGTCGTCCACCCACGCCAGCGGGCGGTCGCCGGCGTGCGCCTCGATCGCGTCCAGCTTCCAGTGCGCATGTTTCCGCCCCGGGCTGCGTTCGAACGTGAGGTGGTGCAGGCCACGGGGCATCCCCACGAGGTGGGGGAGGTGCTCATCGGCCTTCTCCTCCCAGCCGGTGCACCAGATGAGCTCGAAGTCCGACGACAGACCGCGCAGGAGCTCCGCCGCTCGGGTGGAAAGGACGTGGGGGATCCCGTCCACGGTCGCCCACGTGCCGGATGGACGTTCGTCCGGTGGGAACCCGAACAGGCTGATGACGCCGTCGACGTCCACGAGGAGCAGCGGTTTCCCCAGCATCTGTGCGGATTCTGGCAATCCTCCGGTTCCCCCGTGCAGCCGGCGGCGAGTCTCGATACCCTGGACATCGGCCAGCACGGTCAAGCGGCGTGGAGACCTTGCCGATGTTCGGGGTGAGCACTCGGAAGGTCCGGACGCTGTCCTGCCTCGCCGCGTGACGGCCGCCCGCCCCACTCTCACTTCTGCATGACGCTCCAGATCGGCATCCTGCTCGCGCTCCTCTGCGCCTTCGTCTCGAACCTCGGGTTCTTCTTCAAGCACCGCGGTGCGAGCGAGGCCCCGAAGGTCGACATCCGCCACCCGCTCCGCTCCGGCCGCGCGCTGTTCGCGTCGAAGTGGTTCGCGCTCGGCATGCTCGTCGCCGCGAGCGCGTGGGTCTTCCACGTGGCCGCGCTCGCCGTGGCCCCGATGTCGGTCGTGCAGGTCGTCCTGGCCAGCGGCGTCGTGCTCATCGGCGTGATGGCCGACCGGCTGTTCGGCTTCGAGGTCGGCAACCGGCAGTGGTGGGGCCTGGCCCTCACCGCCCTGGGCCTGATCACGCTGGCCGTCACCTTCCCGGGCACCAGCGGCGCGCACTCGAGCTTCTCGGTGCACGCGATGATCGCCTTCGAGGGCGCGCTGTTCGGCATCGGCGGGCTGCTCATCATGGGCCCGCGCGTCGGCGCCCCGGCCGAGCACCACGGCGTCATGCTCGGCGCCGCCGCCGGCGTCCTGTTCGGCGTCAGCGACGTGGCGATCAAGGCCCTCACCGGCCTTGCCCACACCGGCGTCCTCGGGATCCTGCTCAGCCCGTGGATGGCGATCACGCTCATCGCCTCGGTCGTGGCGTTCTACGCCTCGGCCCGCGGCCTGCAGGACGGCGACGCGGTGCCGGTCATCGCGATCACCGGCACGGCGGCGAACATCTCCTGCATCGCCGGCGGCATCCTCGTCTTCGGCGACCCTCTGCCGGGCACGACGGTCGGCATCGTCGTCCAGGCCGTCAGCTTCCTGCTCGTGATCGTCGCCTCGGCGCTCACGCCGGTCCCGCGCGCGTCCACCGCGCCGGCGCCCGCCGCCGCCTAGATCCCGCCCGCCGCGACGGCCGAGTAGCGCAGCACCACCGGCGCCGACGTCTTCGAGCCACCACAGGCGACGGCGTAGCCCTCCAGCGCACTCCGGCGGGCGGTGCGGGCGCCACCCGTGTAACCCCTGCGCGGTCGACCTCGTCCTAGGAGCATGACCCGCCTCCTGCTCCTCCCCGTCGCCGCGGCCGCCCTCGCGCTGGGCGCCTCGCCCGCGCTCGCCGACGACGGTCCCCGCCTCGTCCGCGCCCCGAAGGTCGACGTCCGGACCGTCACCGCCGGCGGCGACTCCTTCGTCTCGATCGGCGCCTCCTTCCGCCTCGACCGCGAGTTCTCCTCCGACGCCGAGCGCTTCCAGTACGCGATCGTCGTCGCGCCGCACCTGCGCGCCGGCCAGAAGCTCCCCGACGAGCTCTTCGGCGGCACGACCTTCGGCCGCATCGGCGCCCGCGGCGGCCACTGCTTCCGCGCCGAGGCCGTCCAGCTGCGCAAGCGCGCGAAGGTCCGCCGCGGCGCCCGCTGGCAGGCCGCGCTCGTGCACCGCTCGACGGTCGTCGGCCCGGTGCGCACGGTGACGCTGCGCCGCGTCGCCGACGACCCCGCGCGCGACGCGCGGGCGCTCGGCTGCTGACCCGGCCGCGCGTGCGCGAGGATGTGGGCGTGCGCCGTCTCGCCGTCCTCGTCCTTGCCGCCGTGGCCCTCGCGGGCTGCGCCGAGCGCGAGAACGCCGACTACGTCGACGCGTTCGACGCCACCAGCAAGGGGCTGGCCCAGCGCTACGGCCTCGACCGGGACCCGCCGGCGAACGCCACCGCCGCGCAGCTCGCCGCCCGCATCGCGCGGATCCAGGGGCTGCTGCGCGAGTGGGCGCGGCGGCTGGAGCGCGTCGACCCGCCCAACGTCGTCGACGACGCGCACGCCCGCTACATCGCCGGCCTGCGCGGCTTCGCGCGCGACCTCGACCGCACGGCGGCCGCCCTGCGCGGCGGCGACGTGCAGGCCGCGCAGCGCCAGCTCGACAGCGGCCGCGCGATGTCCGCCCGCACGCGTGCGGACCTCCGCTACGCCCAGGAGCGGTTCGACCGCTTCAACCTCGAGGTGCACGGCCTGGCGCTGGTGGGCGAGGGGTAGCCACCCGCCGGCGCTACGCGGCGGCCGCCGGCACCGCGGAGCCGAGCGCCGCGCCGGCGAGGATGGCCCGCGCGGCCTGGTCCTCGTCGTCGGTGAACGGCACGTGGCCGCAGCCGTGCAGCGTCACGTGCGTGGCCCACGGCAGCGCCTTCGCGGCGCGGGCGGCCTGGCGGTAGAGCAGCAGCCGGTCCTTGTCGCCCCAGGCCACGGTGACCGGCACGCCGCGCAGCTCGTCGCCGTCGTGGAAGCAGTGGCCGGTGAAGGCGTCGTTGCACGGGCGGAAGCCGGGGCACGTGGTCGCCGCCTGCAGCGTGCCGAGGACCTCCTCGGGCGTCATCCTCCACGGCCGCGCGAAGTTCTGGCCCAGCAGCGCGGTGCGGCCGACGGCCGAGCGCGCGATGGTGGGCGCCAGCGGCCCGAGCGCCTTGCCGGCGCTGACCGCGGTGTCCAGCGAGCGCTGGCACCAGGCCCGCTCGCGCGGGGTCCAGAAGCCGACCGGCGCGATCGCCGTCGCGCTGCGCACCGCGCCGCGGCGCGCGAGCTCGAGCGCGATGCCGCCGCCCATCGAGAAGCCGCAGACGTGCGGGCGCTCGACGCCGGCCTCGGCGAAGAACCGCTCCACGCGCACCGCCTGCTCCTCGACCGAGGGCCCGGTGCCGTCGGGCGCCGAGCCGCCGAAGCCGGGCAGGTCGATGGCGAGCACCTCGTGGCGCGCCTCGAGCGCCGGCAGCACGCGGCCCCACGCCTGCCAGTGGCTGGCGAGCCCGTGGACGAGGACCAGCGGCTCGCCCGAGCCGCCGCGGTGGTGGTGGAGCGCCATGGCTCCGAGCCTACGGCACGGGCGCGGCCGCGACCTTGTCCCCGCCGCCGCCCGGCGCGGCGGACTGCACCGGGTCGCTGGTCAGCCGGGTGGCGATGTAGACCGGGATGATCGACAGCAGGATCACGACCACGCCGACGACGTTGACGACCGGCAGGTTGTTGGGCCGCGACAGGTTGTCGAGGATCCAGATCGGCAGCGTCTCGCCGTCGCCGGCGGTGAACGTCGTGACGATCACCTCGTCGAAGCTCAGCGCGAAGGCCAGCAGCGCGCCGGCGACCAGCGCCGAGCGCAGCTGCGGGAACGTCACGTGGCGGAAGGTCTGCCACGAGTGCGCGCCGAGGTCGGCCGAGGCCTCCTCGAACGACGTACTGGTGCGCCGCAGCCGCGCGACCGCGTTGTTGTAGACGACGACGATGCAGAAGGTGGCGTGGCCGACGATGACCGTGAACAGCGTGAGGTCGACGCCGAGCACCTCGGTGAACGTGGAGTTCAGCGCCATGCCGGTGACGATGCCCGGCAGCGCGATCGGCAGGACCACCAGGAACGACACGCTCTCGCGGCCGAAGAAGTCGTAGCGCGCGACGGCGAACGCGGCGAGCGTCCCGAGCACGAGCGCGATCGCCGTCGCGCCCAGGCCGGCCTGCACCGAGGTCCACAGCGCGTCCCGCACGCCCTGGTTGTGGAAGGCCTTGTCGAACCACTGGGTCGACACGCCCTCCAGCGGCCACTGCTGCGTGCGGCGGTCGTTGAACGCGTAGATCGCGATGACCACGATCGGGGCGTACAGGAAGGCCAGGACCAGGCCGGTCGCGACCCGCAGCCCCCAGCGTGCGCCGCGCGAGAGCTGCATCACAGCTGCTCGAAGGCCCCCAGCCGCCGCGCGACCAGGAGGTAGAGGACCATGACGACCACCGGCACGGTGGCGAACGCCGCGGCGAGCGGCAGGTTGTTCGCCACGCCGACGTTCGCGTACACGACGTTGCCGATGAACTGCTTGGAGCTGACGAGCTGGGGCGTGATGTAGTCGCCGAGCGTCAGCGAGAAGGTGAAGATCGAGCCGGCGACGACCGCGGGGAACGCCAGCGGCAGGATCACGCGGCGGAAGGTCATGCCGGGGCGGCCGCCGAGGTCGCCCGACGCGTCGACCAGCGAGTTGGGGATCCGCTCGAGGCCGGCGTAGATCGGCAGGATCATGTAGGGCAGCCACAGGTAGCTGAAGACCAGCCACGTGGCGATCACGCCCTTGCCCGGGCGCGAGATGCCGAACGGGTCCAGCAGCCAGTTGAGGATGCCGTCCTCGGCGAGGATCGTGCGCCACGCGTACACCTTGACCAGGTAGGACGCCCACAGGGGCATCAGCACGGCGACGGCCAGGGCGGCCCGCGCGCGCGGGCTCGCGACCTTGGCCATGTAGAACGCGATGGGGAACGCGATGATCGCGTCGGTGACCGTCACCGCGGCGGCGATGCCGACCGTCCGCAGGACGATCTGGCGGTAGACGTCGTTCTCCCACAGCGTCTGGAAGTTCGAGAACGAGTACTCGTGGACGATCTGGCCGGTGAACGTGTCGAGCTGCCAGAACGCCGCGACGAACAGGACCGCGAGCGACCCGAGGTACGCGACCACGAGCCATCCGAGCGGCCCGGCCAGCAGCAGCCCGACCTGCGTGCGCCGGCGGCCGTGGAGGAGGTCCGCCGAGCGGCGCCCGACGGACCTCCTCGGAGCTTGCGCGGTGGCGCTCAGCCCTTGATCTCCGTCCAGGCCTGGACCCACTCGGAGTAGTCCTTGCAGACCGCCCCGCGATCGTCGCCGCAGTCCTTCGTCGGCGTGGTCCAGTACGCGACCTTGTCGAAGTAGGCCTCGTCCTCGGCGTGGAAGACGTCGCAGTGGTCCTTCGCCGCGGTCTCCGCGCACGCCTTCTGGTTGGACGGCGCCTCACCGAACCACTCGGCCACCGCGGCGTTGGCCTTGGGGCTGATGATGTGGTTCATCCACATGTACATGCAGTTCGGGTGCTTGGCGCCCTTGGCGATCATCCAGGTGTCCGACCAGCCCGTCGCGCCCTCCTTCGGGAGCGTCGTCTTGATCGGCACCTTGTCGGCCTCGAGGAGGTTCGCGATGACCTGCCACGTGGTGCCGACGACCGAGTCGCCCTGCGTGAAGGCCTGCTGCTCCTTCGTGTAGTCCGACCAGTACTCGCCGACGATCTGGCGCTGCTGCTTGAGCAGGTCGACCGCCGCCTGGAACTGCTTGTCGTCGAGCTCGTAGGGGTTCTCGATCCCGAGGTCCGGCTTGGTGGCCTTCAGGTACAGCGCCGCGTCGGCGATGTAGATCGGGTTGTCGTAGGCCGTGACCTTGCCCTTGTACTGCGAGTTGGGGTCGAAGACGACGCCCCAGCTGTCGGGCGCCTCCTTGACCTTGTCGGTCCGCCACATCAGCAGGTTCGCGCCGCGGCCGTGCGGCACGCCGTAGGGCACGCCGTCGACCGAGTTCCACGGCTTGTCCTTCAGGCCCTCGAAGACGTCGGCGTAGTTGGGGATGAGGTCGGTGTTGACCGGCGCGACGTCGCCGCCGGCGATCAGCCGCAGCGTCGCGTCGCCCGAGGCCGAGACGCCGTCGTAGCGGCCGGTCCGCATGAGCGTGACCATCTCGTCCGAGGTGTTGCCGACCTTGACGTTGACCTGGCAGCCGGTCTCCTTCTCGAAGTCCGTCACCCAGTCGACCTTGGGGTCGGTCGAGCCGTCCTCGACGTAGCCGGCCCAGGCGATGAGGTTCACCTGGCCCTCGCCCTTGCCGAGCTGCTGCATCGCCTGCTGCTTCTCGGGCGGCTTGACGCCGCCGGAGCTGCTGCTCCCTCCGCTGTCGTCGTCGCCGCAGCCTGCCGCGGCGAAGAGCGCCGCCGCGGCGAGCGCCGCGGCCAGTGCCCTGATGTTCATGTGGTGCCCTCCTCGTGTGCGCCGGCGACCGCCGACGTGTGGTCCTCGCGCCAGGCCACCCGGACCTCCCGTCCCCGGTCCTGCTGCGCTTCCGCGGACGAGGTCTCCAGGTTCTGCCGGACCACCTGGAGCTCACCGCCCTGTTCGAGCGCCACCACGTACCGCGTCAGCGGCCCGAGGTAGCTCACGTCCGTCACGCGCCCCCGCTCGACGTGCATCCCGTCCACGTGGGCGTCGTCGCGCACCAGGTGCACCTTCTCAGGGCGCACGGTGAAGCGGCGGCCGCCGCGCTCCAGGAGGTTCGAGGTGCCGACGAACCCCGCGACGAACGGCGTGCGCGGGTGCTCGTAGACCTCGGCCGGGGCGCCGACCTGGACGATGCGGCCCGCGTCGAACACGGCGAGCCGGTCGCTCATCGTCAGCGCCTCCTCCTGGTCGTGGGTGACGTAGACGAAGGTGATGCCGACCTCGCCCTGGATGCGCTTGAGCTCGACCTGCATCTCCTGGCGCAGCTTGAGGTCCAGGGCGCCCAGCGGCTCGTCGAGGAGCAGGACGCGGGGCCGGTTGACGACCGCGCGCGCCAGCGCCACGCGCTGGCGCTGGCCGCCGGAGAGCTGGCCGGGCTTGCGGGAGCCCAGGCCGGGCAGGCGGACGAGCTCGAGCGCCTCCTCGGCGCGGGCGCGGCGCTCGGCCCTCGCGACCTTCCTGATGCGCAGCCCGTAGGCGACGTTCTCCAGCACGGTCATGTGCGGGAACAGCGCGTAGTCCTGGAAGACGGTGTTGACGTCGCGGGCGTAGGGCGGCAGCCCCGACACGTCGCGGCCCGCGAGCTCCACGCGGCCGTCGTCGGGCAGCTCGAAGCCGGCGATCAGCCGCAGCGTCGTGGTCTTGCCCGAGCCCGAGGGGCCCAGCATCGTGAAGAACTCGCCGCGCTGGACGTCGAGGTCGACGCCGTCCACGGCGCGCACGTCGCCGTAGGCCTTGGTGAGTCCGACGAGGGAGATGTCCGGGATGGAGTCGTCCAACGTGGCGATCCTCACGCAGCGTCCA
>JACRMD010000085.1 GCA_016215085.1 Solirubrobacterales bacterium
CCGTCCCCGCCGACGTCACCGTCGTGGCGGACATGTGCATCCCCGGATACTGGCTCGCCGGCCTGCACGCGCCCGCCGCGCCGCGGCGGTTCCAGTACCCGATGGGGTGGGGCACGCTGGGCTACGCGTTCCCGGCGTCGCTGGGGGCGGCGTGCGCCGGCCCGGTCGTGTCGGTGTCGGGCGACGGCGGCTTCCTCTTCGCCTGCGGCGAGCTGGCCACCGCCAGGCAGGAGCGGCTGCCGCTGACCGCCGTGGTCGTCGACGACGGCGGCTACGGGATGCTGCGCTTCGACCAGCGCCACAGCGGCGTGGAGACCTACGGCGTCGACCTCGAGACGCCCGACTTCGTGCGGCTCGCCGAGGCCTTCGGCGTGCGGGCGCAGGCGGTCGACGGCCTCGGCGCCGACTTCGAGCGGGCGCTGGCCGAGCAGGTCGCGGACCCGGAGCCGACGCTCCTGCTCACCCGCGCCGCGCTCACGCCGCCGCCGACGACGTCGCCGCGGTGGCACCGCAGCGGACCGCCGGCGTGGAAGGACCCGCTCCCGCCCGCCTAGTCCTACAACTCGAGCGCCGGCACCGACGTCGTCGCGGCGATCCGCCCGACGAGCGTGCGCGCGGCGGCGATCACCAGGCCGCGGTCGTAGACCGTGGCGAACGCGAAGCGCCGGTCGCGGTCGGGGCGGTCGGTGTCGCCCAGGTCCCGGCCCACGAGCGCGCCCGCGAAGTGCGGCCCGAGCACGACGACGCTCCACTCGCCCGCGAGCGGGTCGTCCGGGTCGAGGTGCGCGCCGCGCACGCCGCGCACCGGCTCCTCGGGCAGGCCGACGCCGAAGGCGGCGACCAGCGACGACGAGCGCGCCAGCACCTCGTAGCGGCGGACGGTGTTGGGGGTGAAGTGCCGCGCCTCCTGGAAGGCCGACAGGATCACCGCGCCCTCACCGATGCGCAGCGCCTGGTGCTCGAGGTGGTGGCTCATCGGCAGCAGCAGCCGCTTGGTGGCCTCGCCGACCTGGCGCTCGGCCGCGACGACGTCGAACGGCGTGTCGCCGGTGCGCGCCGTCGCACGCGCCACGCGGGAGACGCGGTTGGTGCGCACGAGCTCGTCCAGCGGTGCGGGGCGGCCCCACAGCCAGCCCTGGCCGAGCGTCGCGCCCAGCGTCCGGGCGATCGCCACGTGGTGCTCGGTCTCGATGCCCTCCGCGAGGATCGCCGCGCCGGTGCGCTCGCGCTCGGCGGCGACCGCGCTGACGATCGCGGCCTGGTCGGTGGACGGGCGGTCCTGGACGAGCGAGAGGTCGAGCTTGACGACGTCGGGCTCGACGAGCGGCAGCAGCGCCAGCGAGCGGACGTCGGCGCCGAGGTCGTCCAGGGCGATGGCGTGGCCCTCGGCGCGGACGCGGCCGACGACCTGGGTCAGCTCCGCCGGCCGGTCGGTCACGGCGCGCTCGGTGATCTCGACCATGAGGTCGAGCTCGTCCCGGGCGCGCTCCCACAGCACGGCGTGCTCAGGTGGGCACGGCGTCCCCAGGGCGCGCGGCTCGCAGTTGACGAAGAGCGTCGCGGAACCGCCGAGGCCGGCGTCCAGCGCGCCGCGCACGGCGGCGATCCGGCAGGCCCAGTCGAGGTCGACGGTCCGGCCCGCCGCGTCGGCGGTGGCGAACAGCCGGTCGGGGCGCTCCAGCGCGGAGCCCTCGGGGCCGCGGGCCAGCGCCTCGTAGCCGACGCGGTGGCCCGTGGCGAGGTCGACGATCGGCTGGTACAGCGAGCGCACGCCGTCCTCGCGCAGCAGCCGGTCGAGCTCCTCGACGTGGGCGTGGGGGTCGAAGCCCTCGACCGACGGCGCGCCGGTGCGGCGCGGCTCGGGCCGGTGGAGGTGGAAGGCGTCCTTGCCGCCGCCCTTGGCGACGTACATCGCGGCGTCGGCGTGGCGCAGCAGCTGGTCGGCGGTCGCGGCGTCGCGCGGGTAGGTGCTCATGCCGACGCTGGCGCGGACGTCGATGCGCACGCCGTCGACGACCAGCGGCTCGCGCAGCGCGGCCACGATGCGGGCGGCCAGCTCGGTGGCGATCGCGGTCGCGTCGGCGCCGATGTCGGGGACCAGCAGGAGGAACTCGTCGCCGCCCTGGCGCGCGAGCAGGTCGCTGGGGCGGACCACGCCGCGCAGACGGTCGGCCGCCGCGCGCAGCACGGCGTCGCCGACGTGGTGGCCGTGGCGGTCGTTGATGCGCTTGAAGTCGTCGAGGTCGATGTAGAAGAGCGCGAGCTGGCGGTCCTCGGTGCGGGCGCGGCGCAGCGCGCTGCGCAGCTCGCCGTGGAGCTGGGCCCGGTTGGCCAGCCCGGTCAGCGCGTCGTAGTAGGCGAGCTTGGCGATGCGGGCGTCGGCCGCCATGCGGTCGGTGACGTCCTTCTGCACGCCGAGGTAGCTGACGACGTCGCCGTCGGCGTCGCGCTGCGGCGCGATCGTCAGCTCGTTCCAGAACGGCGTCCCGTCCGCGCGGTGGTTGAGCAGGGTGACGTGCGCCTCGCGGCCGTCGGCCAGCGCCTCGGCGATCACCGCGACCGCGCGCGGGTCGGTCTCGGGCCCCTGCAGGAACTTGCAGTTGCGGCCGAGCACCTCCTCGGCGGCGTAGCCGGTCAGGGCCTCGAAGCCCGGGCTGACGTAGGTGATGGGGTACGACGGGTCGGTCGCGTCCGCGATGACGATCCCGGTGACCGGGTCTCCTGCCTCCATGCCCGCGTGATCGGCGGCGGGCGACGCGCCTGCAGCGGCCGTGTCAGGCGGGCGCGGGGACGCTCGTCAGCCGATCCGGTAGCCGAGGTCGGCCTCGACGTCGGCGACGTCCATCTGGGCCTTCTGCAGCTTGCCGGCGTAGTCCCAGTTCATCGACTGCCAGCGCGTGAACTGGTCGAGCACCCAGATGCCCGACTGCCGCGAGCCGTTGCCGGACTTGCCGTTGCCGCCGAAGGGCAGGTGCGCCTCGGCGCCGGAGGTCGAGTTGTTCACCGACACCATGCCCGCCGTGATCTGCTCGCGGAAGCGGAAGGCGTGCTTGGCGTTGGTGGTGTAGATCGACGACGACAGGCCGTACCCGTGGCCGTTGGCCAGCGCCATCGCCTCCTCCCACGTCGAGAACCGCGCCACGCCGACGAGCGGGCCGAAGGTCTCCGTGCTGGCGAGGTCGTCGTCGGCGCGCACGCCCGAGACGATCGTGGGGTGCGCGAAGATCCCGCGGTCGGGATCGCCGACGAAGCCCTCGCGGGGGTGCGAGGACGTGATCCGGCCGGTCTCCCCGTGCACGGTGTGGTGGCCCTTGACGAGGTCGTAGAAGCCCTCGAGCCGCTCGAGGAAGCGCTCGTGGATCATCGGCCCGTAGAGGACGTCCTGGGTCGGGTCCCCCACCGCCGCGCCGGCGACGGCCTGCACGAAGCGCTGCAGGAACTCGTCGTGCACGGATTCGTGCACGATCGCCGTGCCCAGCGACGTGCACCGCTGGCCGGCCGTGCCGAAGCCGGCGAACAGCGCGCCCTCGACGGCGAGGTCGAGGTCGGCGTCGTCCATCACGACCATGGGGTTCTTGCCGCCGAGCTCCAGGCACGCGCTCTGCACGTGCCGGCCGGTGAGGGCGCCGATCTCGCGGCCGACGGCCGAGGAGCCGGTGAAGCCCACCTTGTCGACGAGCCCCTGATCGAGCGCCTGCTCGAGGCCGGCGAAGGTCTGCGGGCCGTCGGCCTGGACGACGTTGAGCACGCCGTCGGGCAGGCCGCCGTGGAGGAACAGCTGCGCGAGCGCCTCGCCCAGCGCCGGCGCGTACTCCGCGGGCTTCCACACCACGGCGTTGCCGCACAGCAGCGCCGGGACGAGGTACCAGGAGGGCACCGCGACCGGGAAGTTGCCGGCCGTGACGATCGCGGCGACCCCGACCGGGACCCGGAACGTGAAGAGCTGCTTGTCGGGCATCTCCGACGGCACGGTCTGGCCGTACAGGCGCCGGCCCTCGCCCACGAAGAAGTTGCAGGTGTCGATGATCTCCTGCACCTCGCCGAGGGACTCGGCGTAGGGCTTGCCGATCTCGCGCGTGACCAGGCGGGCCAGCGCCTCCTTGTTCTCCTCGACCAGGCGGCCGATCTGCTGGATCGCGCGGCCGCGGACCGGCGCCGGCGTGGCGGCCCAGCCGGGCTGCGCGGCGCGGGCGGCGCGCGCGGCGTCCACCAACGTGCCGGCGTCGCCCAGCAGCGCCTCGCACACGACGTCCGAGGTGTCCG
>JACRMD010000386.1 GCA_016215085.1 Solirubrobacterales bacterium
CGGCGACGACGCCGAGCCGCGCGGCGCGGTCGCCGCGCTGCGGGCGGCCGCCGCCGTGGCCGAGGACGGCCCGGGCGCCGACGCGTTCTCCGGCTACCGGCACGTGACCGTGCTCGACCGCCGCTCGACCCCGTGGTCGGTGCCGGAGGCGCGCTGCCTGCGCCCGGCCGGGAGCACCGCCGCGACGCCGGCGGGGTGCGACGCGCCGAGGCCGTCGGCGCGCTTCACCGCCGAGGGCCGCCAGGAGCTGTGGGTCGACGCCCGCTGGAAGGGCGTGCGCCGCGACGACGGCAGCCGCGTGACCTCCGCCGAGGGCGACCCGGAGCTGGCCGAGGCGCTGCGCAGGGAGATGGGCCGCGCGCCGGCGACCATCGCCTACGTCTACGGCGACGGGCCGTTCGCCAGGGCGCCGCTGGCCGAGCTGCCGACCGACCCCGAGGCGCTGCTCGCCGAGCTCTCGGCCGCGTTCGACGACGGCCGCTGGGCGTCGGGCGGCGCGCAGGGCCGGCCGGGGCTCTCGGCCGCGCAGCGCCGCTACGAGCTCGCGTCGTTCATGGCGCACCTGCTCGCGGAGGGCAACGCGACCCCGCGGCTGCGCGCGGCGGGCTTCGGCGCGCTGGCGCGGATGGACGGCGTGCGCGACCTCGGGACGCTGCGCGACGGCGAGGGCCGTCCGGGCCACGGCATCGAGGTCGCGGGCGAGATCGCCACGACGCCGGAGCCGACGCCCGCGGCGATGCGCCTGGTGTTCGACGAGGACGCCGGCGAGGTGCTCGCGTGGACCGACGTGCGCGGCCGCGGTGCCCTGCGCAGCTCGGTCGAGTGGACCTATCTCGACGCCGAGCACGTCGCCGCGCTGCCCGCGGGGCTGCGCGCCGAGGACCGGTAGGTGCGCGGCGCCCCGGAGGCCCGTGCCTCCGGCGCGCCGGCTCACGCGGCGGCGACCTCGGGCCGCGCCTCGTGCAGCGGGGCGCGGCCGCGCACGAGGTCGGCGGCGCGCTCGGCGACCGCGATGACCGGGGCGTTGGTGTTGCCGCGCGGCACCATCGGCATCACGGAGGCGTCGACCACGCGCAGGCCGTCGATGCCCTGCACCCGCAGCTCCGCGTCGACCACCGTCCCCATCGCGCACGTGCCGACCGGGTGGTACAGCGTGGTCGTGTTGCGGGCGATGTGGCGCCGCAGCGCGGCGTCGTCGTCGCCGTCGGGCACGGTGAACGGCTCGGCGCAGTAGGGCCGCAGCGGCTCCTGGCCGGCGATCTCCATCAGGAGCCGCATGCCGGCCTGCATCGTCGCCATGTCCTCCTCCGCCGCGTAGTAGTTGTGGCGGATGATCGGCTTGCGCGACGGGTCCTTGCCGGCGAGGCGCACGCTGCCGCGGCTGGCCGGCTGCAGCAGGCACGGCGAGATGTAGATGCCGTGCGCGGTCGGGTCCGAGAGGCCCTCGTCGACGATCTGCACCGGGACCGCGTGGTACTGGATGTCCGGCGCCTGCGCGCCCTCCACGACGCGCGCGAACCCGCCGGCCTCGGCGAAGTTCGACGTCAGCGGGCCGCTGCGCTCGAGCTCGAACTCCTCGAGCGCCGCGGGCTCGAGGGCCAGCAGCAGCGACACCGGCTCCGGGGTCGTCCACACGGTCGTGACGGCCGGGTGGTCGATGAGGTTCTCGCCGACCTCGGGCTGGTCGAGGACGACCTCGATCTCGCGCGCGAGCAGGTGGTCGGCCGGGCCGATGCCCGAGAGCATCAGCAGCTGGGGCGAGTTGTAGGCCCCGCCGCAGAGGATGACCTCGCGCTGCGCGTGGAGCACCTGCGCCTCGCCCAGCTGCACGGCCTCGACGCCGACCGCGCGCGTGCCGTCGAGCACGACGCGGTTGACGTGCATGTAGGGCATGACCGTGAGGTTGGGGCGCTCGGCCGCCGGGTGCAGGTAGGCGACGGCCGCCGAGCAGCGCATGCCGTCGCGCTGGGTGACCTGGTAGATCCCGGCGCCCTCCTGGCGCGGGCCGTTGAAGTCGTCGTTGCGCGGCAGCCCGGCGGCGACAGCGGCCTCGACGAAGGCCGACATCATGGGGTTGCGGTGGCGGTTCTCGGACACGGTCAGCGGGCCGCCGCTGCCGTGCCAGGGATCGGCGCCGCGCTCGTTGTCCTCCGAGCGGCGGAAGTACGGCAGCAGGTCGTCGTAGCCCCAGCCCGGGACGCCCCAGCCGTCGTAGTCCATCGCGTTGCCGCGGATGTAGACCATGGCGTTGATCGACGACGACCCGCCGAGGACCTTGCCGCGCGGCAGGTACACCCGGCGCCCGTCGCAGAAGGGCTCGGGGGCGGTCGAGTAGTCCCAGTCGACGTCGGTCTTGCCCAGCTGGAGGAACCCGATCGGGACGTGGACCTCCTCCTTGACGTCGGGCGGCCCCGCCTCCAGGAGCAGCACGTTGCAGTCGGGGTCCTCGCTCAGGCGCGCCGCCATCACGCAGCCGGCGGACCCCGCGCCGACGACGATGTAGTCGTACATCGGGCGAGTCTCCTCGCGCGGGTGGGCCGGGGTCAAGCGGGCTGTCGCAGGAGGTCCAGCGTGACGCGGTCGGCCAGCAGCCGGCCGCGCCGGGTGAGCACCGCGCGCCCCCGCGTGAGCGCGCCGGGGTCGAGCAGCCCGTCCTGGACCGCCTGCTCCGCCGCGGCCGCGTCGACGGCGTCCAGCGCGAGGCCCTCGGCCAGCCGCAGGCCGAGCATCACGCGCTCGAGGCCGGCCGCCTCGGGCCCGGGCTCCTCGCGGCCCGCCGCCGGCGAGGCGCCGTCGGCCAGCGCCGCCGACCACCGCGCCGGGTGCAGCGCGTTCCACCACCGCACGCCGCCGACGTGCGAGTGCGCGCCCGGCCCGGCACCCCACCAGTCGCCGCCGGCCCAGTAGCCGACGTTGTGGCGCGAGCGGGCGTCGTCGCCGCGGGCCCAGTTGGAGATCTCGTACCAGCGCAGGCCGGCCGCCGACAGCAGGTCGTCGGCCAGCTCGTAGCGCGCGGCGAGCACGTCGTCGTCGGGGGCGGGCAGCTCGCCGCGGCGCACGCGCGCGGCCAGCCGCGTCCCGGGCTCGACGATCAGCGCGTAGGCGCTGACGTGGTCGGGCGCGCCCTCCAGCGCCGCCTCCAGCGAGGCCCGCCACTCGTCGTCGGTCTCGCCCGGCGTGCCGTAGATGAGGTCCAGGGACACGTGCGCGAAGCCGGCCGCGCGCGCCTCGCGCGCGGCGGCGACGGCCCGGCCGGGCGTGTGGCGGCGGTCGAGCGTCGCCAGCACGCGCTCGCTTGCGCTCTGCATGCCGAGCGACACGCGCGTGAGCCCCGCCTCGCGCAGCGCCGCGAGCGCGCGGGCGTCGACCGACTCGGGGTTGGCCTCCGTCGTGACCTCCGCGCCCGGGGCGAGGCCGAAGCGCTCCTCGATGCCGCGCAGGATCGCGGCGAGCTCGTCCGGCGCGAGCAGCGTCGGCGTGCCGCCGCCGAAGAACACCGTGTCGACCGCGGGCGCGCGGTCGCCGAGCACCCGGCGCGCGAGGTCGAGCTCGGCCAGGACCGCGCCGGCGTAGCCCTCACGCACCGCGCCCTCGCCCGGGATGTAGGTGTTGAAGTCGCAGTAGCCGCAGCGCGACGCGCAGAACGGCACGTGGACGTAGAGCCCGAACGGGCGCGTGCCGAGGCCGGCCAGCGCGGCGGCCGGGAGAGCGCCGTCGCGCGGCGCCGGGTCGCCGTCGGGCAGGCGGGCCATCGCGTCGCAGGGTAGGGCCCGCGCCTAGCCCCCAACGTGAGCTCAACAGTCCCTACGCCTTGCGGATCTCGTGACGGGGCTTGGCCCCGACGCGGTGGCGTCAGGGCAGCAGGGCCCGCGGCAGGGGCGCGCCGAACGCGGTCGCCGCGGCTTCGAGCTCGGCGCGGGCGGCGAACGGCACGCCCAGCCGCGCGGCCGCCGCCTCGGCGGCGGCCCGGCGCTCGGCGTCCTCGGGCACGGCGAAGAGCTCGATCCGCGCGTGCTCGGCCCGCAGCCCCTGCGCGTGGGCCTCGAGCCTGCCCCAGCAGGAGACGACGCCCTCGACCCAGTGGAACTCCCCGAAGTACGTCTGGACCCCGGGCCGGTGGTGGGCGTAGATCCCGCAGCGGCAGTCCGGGTGCGGCGACGCGTGCGGGCGGTCCAGCCAGCCGCGCCCGAACTGCAGGCTGCGGTTGGCCGGGTAGCAGACCGCGTGCATCACCCGGCCCTCCCAGCGGCAGGGGATGTAGGGCGACAGCAGCCGGTCGTCGAGGATCCGCCAGGCCCGGAAGCCGACGACCGCGTCGACGAGGTCCGGCGCCGCCGCCACTCACCAGACCTTCTGGCGCTCCCGGCTGACCGTGAACCCGTGGCCGTTGGCGCGGTTGCGGCAGGTCAGCCCGGTCCGGCGCGACGTGCACGTGAAGCGGCCGAAGCGGCGGCTCTTGCCGTAGCCGAGGACCTTGCCCTTCGGGTCGGCGACCGTGTCGGTGACCGTCGCCCTGCGGGCCTTGCCGGTCTTGTCCAGCACGACCGCCCGGTCGTTGAGGAACAGCAGGTCGCAGCGGATCAGCGGCCCGAAGCCGTCACCCGACATGTAGGCGCAGCGGATCTGCTTCGTCGGGGTCTGGAACGGGGTGATGGTGAGCTTGGCGCTCGCCGGCGCGGCGGTGGCCAGGAGGCCCGCGACGGCGAGGGGCAGGAGCAGACGAGGTGCGGTCACGGGTGCGGATCCTCTCACGCGCTGTCCATCCTGCGGCGGAACGCGCCGGCGCCCTCGACGGCGGCGCCGGCGGCGCGGGCGCGCTCGGCCAGGGCCGCGTCGGAGGTGACCACGACGTCGCCGGGCCGCGCGCGGGCCGCGAGGGCGTCGTCGGCCACCGGGGCGAACGCGACCGCCACGCGCTCGGGCGTCCCGACGTCCCGCAGGCGGCCGTCGAGCACCACCGCGACCTCGCCGCCCGTGCGCCGCGCGAAGGCGTCGAGCTCGGCCACGAGCCGGGCCATGGCGGCGGTGCGGTCGCGCCACCAGCCGTCCGGCCGCGCCCCGATGACGTTCATGCCGTCGACCAGCCAGGTCACCCGGGCCATTCTCTAGTGTCCGCGCCATGATCCGCGCCCGGGCGCTCCTCGCCGCGCTGGCGGCCCTCGCGCTCGCCCTCCCGCTCGCCGCCTGCGGCGACAGCGAGCAGAAGAACGACTACGTCGCGGCGGTCAACCGCGCCCAGAACGACCTGGCCAAGCGGTTCAACGAGCTCCAGACGCGGATCACGCCGACCAGCACGCCCGCGCAGGACCGCAAGACGCTGACCGGCTACGAGACCGCCGTGCGCCGCGCGGTCACCGACCTCAAGGCGGTCGACCCGCCCAAGGGGCTCGACGACCTGCACCGGCGGTTCATCGGCGACATCGCCGACTACGGCACCGAGGTCCGCCGCGCGCGCGAGCGGCTGTCCTCGGGCTCCCCGCGCGACGCGATCGCCGCGCAGCAGCGGCTCGTCGCCGCGGTGAACCGCATCAGCACGCGGATCAACGCGACGATCAGCGCCATCAACGACAAGCTGCGCGACTAGGCGGCCGCGGTGCCCGCCGACGTGGAGCGGGGAGGCGCGGCGCTGGCGGAGCGGCCGCGGCTGGCCGACAACCGTGGCGTGGACCGCACGCTGCGCCTGCTCCGCCTGGCCCCGGTCACGGTCCCGTGCGCGGTCGTCGTCGCGATCCTGCTGTGGTGGGCGCAGGCCGACGGCGGCCAGCCGGTCACCACGTGGGCGCCCGGCGCGCTCGCCGTGCTCGGCCTGCTGGGCGTGGCCGCCTGGGGGCTGCCCGGGGGCTGGGCGAGCGCGCCCGGCCCGGTCCGCGCCGCCGTCGCGCTGCTCGGCGCCTTCACGGCGTGGAGCGCGCTGTCGATCGCGTGGGCCGACGAGCAGGGCGCGGCCTGGGAGGGCGCGAACCGCACGCTGTTGTACCTCGCGGCCTTCGCGCTGTTCGCGTTGTGGCGCCAGCGGCCACTCACCGCGGGCGTCCTGCTCGGCGCGTGGACGCTGGGCCTCGGCGTGCTGGCCGCGATCACCGTCCTGCGCGTCCCGGGCGCCGCCGACCCGTCGACGCTGTTCATCGACGACCGCCTCGACGAGCCGGCCGGCTACCCCAACGCGGCGGCGGCGACGTGGCTGATGGCCTTCTGGCCGGCCGTCGCGCTGGCCGCCGCGCCGCGCGTGCCGTGGGGGCTGCGCGGCGCGTTCGCCGCGGCCGCCGTCGTGCTCGCCGACGTCGCGCTGCTCAGCCAGAGCCGCGGGTCGCTGTTCGCGTTCCCCATCACCCTGGTCCTCTTCCTCGTGCTCGTGTCGGGCCGCCTGCGCCACGTCCTCGTCCTGCTGCCGGTGGGCGCCGCGGCGGGGCTGGCCGCCCCGGCGGTGCTCGACGTCGGCCAGGCGGTCGTCGACGGCGACCCTC
>JACRMD010000360.1 GCA_016215085.1 Solirubrobacterales bacterium
CCGGCCCGCTGGCCATCGCGATCTCCCCCGCGGGCGCCTCGCCGGCGCTGGCCAAGCGCATGAAGCGCGAGATCGCCGCCCAGTTCGGCGAGGAGTACGCGCAGCTGGCCGTCATGCTCAACGACGTCCGCGGCTGGGCCAAGGGCACGCTGCCCACCTACCAGGACCGCAAGGCGTTCTTCGAGGGCATCGTCAACGGCGAGACCGACCCGATCGAGCTGCTGCGCGCCGGCGACGTCGAGGGCGTGCGGCAGATCATCGCGCGGGCGCAGGAGCAGCACGCGCCCGCCGCCGCCTAGCGCGTGGCCGACGCGCACCTCACCCACCTCGACGAGGAGGGCGCGGCCCGGATGGTCGACGTCGGCGCCAAGGAGACGACGGCCCGCCGCGCCGTCGCCCGCGCCGTCGTGCGCATGAGCCCGCAGACCGCGGCGCTCGTGCAGGCCGGCGACGCGCCCAAGGGCGACGTGCTGGGCACGGCGCGCCTGGCCGGGGTCATGGCCGCCAAGCGCACCGGCGAGCTGATCCCGCTCTGCCACCCGATCGGCCTGGACCACGTCGACGTCGACGGGACCGTGGACGCCGCGACGGGCACGGTCACGCTCGTCGCCACCGCCTCGGTCACCGCGCGCACCGGCGTCGAGATGGAGGCCATGACCGCCGCCGCCGTCGCCGCCCTGACCGTGTACGACATGGTCAAGGGCGTGGAGCGCGGCGTGCGCGTCGAGGCCGTCGAGCTGCTGGAGAAGTCCGGCGGCCGCAGCGGCACCTGGCGCCGCGACGCCGAGGGCTAGGATCCGCGCCGTGCGCACCTGCGTCTTGACGGTGTCGACGTCGGTCTCGCGCCGCGACGCCGAGGACGAGTCCGGCCCGCTGCTGGCCGAGCTCGCCGAGGCGGCCGGGTGCGACGTCGAGGCGATGGAGGTCGTCCCCGACGACTTCTCGCTCGTCGAGGACCGCCTGCACCACTACGTCGACGACGGCTTCGCGCTGGTCTTCACGACCGGCGGCACCGGCATGACGCCCGACGACGTGACGCCGGAGGCCACGCGCGCGGTGATCGAGCGCGACGCGCCCGGCATCGCCGAGGCCCTGCGCGCCGCGTCGATGCGGCACACGCCGATGGGGATGCTCAGCCGCGGCGTCTCGGGCATCGCCTACCGGACGCTCATCGTCAACTTCCCCGGCAGCCCGAACGCGATCCGCCAGCTCTTCCCCGTCGTCGCGCCGGTGCTCGAGCACGCGGTCAGGACGGTGCAGCGCGAGGGTGGCCGCGCCGCCGACCATTGAGCTCGAGGGGCTGACCCGCCGCTACGGCGACCGGGAGGCCCTCAGCGACGTCACCCTGACGCTCGAGCCGGGGGCCACGCTCGTGGTCTTCGGCCCCAACGGCGCCGGCAAGACGACGCTGCTGCGCGTGCTCGCCACGCTGCTGCGCCCGCACGGCGGCACCGCCCGGGTGCTCGGCCACGCGCTGCCGGCCGAGGCGTGGCGCGTGCGCGGGAAGGTCGGCTTCCTGGGCCACGCGCCGCTGCTGTACCGCGACCTCTCCGCCCGCGAGAACCTCGCCTACTACGCCCGCCTGCACGACGTGCCGGCCGCGCGCGTGGAGGAGCTGCTCGAGCGCGTCGGCCTCGCCGATCGCGCGAGCGACCCGGTGCACACCTACTCGCGGGGCATGGTCCAGCGCGCGGCGGTCGCCCGCGCGGTGCTCCACGACCCGCCGGTGCTGCTGCTCGACGAGCCGACGGCGAACCTCGACCCGGCGGCGACGCACCTCGTCGACGAGCTCGTCGGCAAGGGCAGCGGCCGCACGCGCGTGGTCACCAGCCACGACCCGGTCGGCGGCCTGGCCGAGGCCGACGTCGTCCTGGGGCTGCGCGGCGGGCGCGCGGAGATCGTGGGCCCACCCTCCCGCGAGGTGGGGCGCGACGCGATCGGGGCGCTGTACCGGTGATGGGGCGCGCCGTGAGCGCCCTGCTGCGCAAGGAGCTGCGCCTCGAGCTGCGCACGCCGCAGGTCATCCCGGCGATGGCGCTCTTCGGCGTCACGACGCTGGTGATCTTCCACTTCTCGCTGCAGCGGGACACCGTCGAGGGCGACCTCGCCGCCGGCGTCCTGGTGGTGACGCTGCTCTTCGCCGCGATGCTCGGCATCAACCGGCTCTTCGTCGCCGACCACGAGGAGGGCGGCTTCGACGGGTTCCTGCTGGCGCCCGTCGACCGCACGGCGATGCTCGTCGCCAAGGCGCTGGCGCTCACCGGGTTCCTGGTCGTCGTCGAGCTCCTCCTCGTGCCGGCCTTCGGCTTCCTCCTGCTCGGCCCGGCGATGACCTTCGAGCTGCTGTGGAAGGTCGCGGCGATCCTCCTGCTGGCCGACGCCGGCGTGGCGATCGTCGGCACGCTCGTCGGCGCCCTGGCGATCCAGACCCGGGCCCGCGACCTGATCGTCCCCCTCATCGGCCTGCCGCTGCTGGTGCCCGTGGTGATCGGGGCGGCGAAGGCGCTCGCGCCCGCCCTGGACGCGGCGGGCGCGGGGGCGCTCCCCGGGCGGTGGCTGGCGATCCTCGGCCTCTATGATCTGGTGTTCGGGCTGGTCGCCTACGCCGTCTTCGACTTCCTCCTCGAGGACTGACCGACTCCCTCCCCGATGTACGGCTCCCGTCTGCAGACCCTCGCCATCGCCTCCGTCGTGACGCTCGCCGGCGGGTTCGCGCTGGCCGCGTTCTACGCGCCGATGGACGCCGACCAGGGCTTCATGCAGAAGATCTTCTACCTGCACGTGCCGCTGGCCATCGTGGCGCTCGGCGGGTTCGTCTTCGGCGCCTACCAGGCCGTGCAGCACCTGCGCACCGGCGACCCGTCGCGGGACCTGAAGTCCTACGTGGCGATCCACATGTCGCTGATCCTCGGCATCGGCGCGCTGGTCACCGGCTCGATCTGGGCGCGCGCGTCGTGGGGCAAGTGGTGGGTCTGGGACGAGCCGACGCTGGTCGCGTTCCTCATCATCTTCCTCCTGTACTGCACCTACCAGCCGCTGCGGTTCTCGATCGAGGACCGCGACCGCCAGGCGCGCTACGCGTCGGTGTTCGCCGTCACCGCCGGCGTCTTCACGCCGCTGAACTTCCTGGCCGTGCGCCTGGCCGACCCGCTGATCCACCCGCGCACGCTCGACTCCCAGGACAACCTGCCCGGCGAGATGCGCCTGGCGTTCCTGGTCTGCCTGCTCGGCATGGCGCTGCTCTACGTGACGCTGTGGAAGTTCGAGCTGACCCACAAGCACGCCCGCGCGCAGCTGCGCTCGCTCAAGCGCAAGCTCGGCGCCGCCGACGCCGCGCGCGGCCGTTCCGCCGCCCCGGAGGCCACCGTGTCATGAGCGACAACCTTCCCGACAACGGCGGGTACGTCGCCGCCGCGTACCTCGTCTTCCCCGCGCTCGTCCTGATCTACGTCGCGATCATGGCCATCCGCCTGTCGCGGCTCGAGCGCGACCTCGCCCAGCTCAACGAGGCCGCCGACCGCCCGGCGCCCGACGAGGTGGCCGAGCCCCGCGAGGAGGTCCGCGCGACGTGAGCGAGCTGCTCGCGCTCGGCATGTCCTACAAGACGGCGCCGGTGGCGCTGCGCGAGCGCGTGGCCCTGCCGCCGACCGACTCGCAGGAGCTGCTGCGCGACCTCACCGGCACCGACGTCGTCGACGAGGCCGTCGCGATCTCGACGTGCAACCGCACCGAGGTCTACCTCGTCGTCACCGACCCGGTCGCCGCCGAGACCGAGCTGCTCTCGCGCCTGGCGCGCCGCGCCGGCATCCGCCCGACCGAGCTGGCCGAGGCGATGTACTCGCCGCGCAACTGCGACGCCGCCCGCCAGCTGTACCGCGTCACCGCCGGCCTGGAGTCGATGATCGTCGGCGAGGCCGAGGTCCAGGGCCAGGTCCGCCGCGCCTACGAGGCCGCGCGCGACGCCGGCACCACGGGCCCGCTGACCAACCGCCTGTTCACCGCCGCGCTGCAGACCGGCGGCCGCGTGCGCGCCGAGACCGCGCTGGGCGCCGGCCGCGCGAGCGTGTCGAGCGTCGCCGTCGGGCTGGCCCGCGAGGTCGTCGGCGACCTCACCGAGCGCACCGTCGTGATCATCGGCGCCGGCGAGACCAGCGAGCTGACCGCCCGGGCGCTGGGCGAGCAGGGCGCCCGCTCGGTGTTCGTCGCCAACCGCCACGCCGACCGGGCGCGGTCGATCGCCGAGCGCTTCGGCGGCCAGGTCTCCTCGCTGCACGAGCTTCCCGAGCGGATCGCCGAGGCCGACGTCGTCGTCGCCAGCACCGCCTCGCCGCACCCGATCATCACCGCCGACGCGCTGGAGATGGTCGTCCGCGAGCGCGACCGCCCGCTGGTGCTGATCGACATCGCCGTGCCGCGCGACGTCGAGCCCGCGTGCGCGGAGCTGCCCAACGTGACGCTCTACGACGTCGACGACCTGCAGGCCGTCGTGGCGCGCAACCTCGACGTCCGCGGCAGCGAGCGCGACCACGCCGAGGGCATCGTCGAGGACGAGATCCAGCGCTTCGCCAAGTGGATGGGCCAGCTCGACGTGCTGCCCACCGTCGCCGCGCTGCGGGCGCACGGCGCCGAGATCGTCGAGCAGGTGCTCGCCGAGAACGCCGGCCGCTGGGAGTCGGTCTCGCAGGCCGACCGCGCGCGCATCGACGCCGTGGCCCGCGCCGTCATGCAGCGGCTGCTGCACGAGCCCACGATCCGCCTGAAGGCCCCCGACCACGGCCACGGCCGCGTGCAGCTCGTCCGCGACCTCTTCGGCCTCGAGGACGCGCCCGCCACCGAGCAGGACCAGCCCGGCGAGGTGCGCCCCCTGCGCCGCCGGACCGGCTCGTGAGGCTCGGCACGCGCGGCAGCGCGCTCGCCCTCGCGCAGGCGCGGATGGTCGCCGACGCGCTCGGCGGCGCCGAGCTCGTCGAGATCACCACCTCCGGGGACCGCGGCGGCGGCTCCGACAAGGCGCGCTGGGTCGACGCCATCGAGGCGGCGCTCGCCCGCGGCGAGGTCGACCTCGCGGTGCACTCGGCCAAGGACGTGCCGGGCGAGCTCGCCGACGGCATGGCGCTCGCCGCGGCGCTCCCGCGCGAGGACGCCCGCGACGCGCTCGTCGGCGCCGACTCGCTGCAGGCGCTGCCGCGCGGCGCGCGCGTCGGCACCGCGTCGCTGCGCCGGCGCGCCCAGCTGCTGGCCGTGCGCGAGGACCTCGAGGTCGTCGAGCTGCGCGGCAACGTCGACACCCGCCTGCGCAAGCTGGCCGAGGGCCAGGTCGACGCGCTCGTCCTCGCCGCGGCCGGCCTGCACCGGCTGGGGCGCGAGGAGGCGATCGGCGCCTACCTCGACCCGACCCTGTTCGTGCCGGCGCCCGGCCAGGGCGTCCTGGCGGTCGAGGGCCCGTCGGTCCCCGAGGCGATCGTCGACCCGGCCGCCGACGCCGCGCTGGCCGCCGAGCGCCACGTGGTCGCCGCGATCGGCGCCACCTGCCACACGCCGGTCGGCATCCACCACGACGGCACCACGCTGCGCGCGTTCGTCGGGCGGCCCGACGGCAGCGCGTGGGTGCGCGACGAGATATCGGTCCCCACCCACCCCACCGACGCGGCGGCGCTGCTCGTCGAGCGGCTGGAGGCCGTCGGCGCGATGGAGCTGATCGCGTGAGCGGGCGAGTCGTCCTCATCGGCGCCGGTCCCGGCGACCCCGGCCTGCTCACGGTCCGGGCCGTCGAGGTCCTGGGCCGCGCCGACGTCGTCCTGCACGACAAGCTGATCCCGTCGTCGGCGCTGGAGCTGGTCAAGGCCGGCGCGCAGGTCATCGACGTCGGCAAGGTCGGCGGCGGCGAGCAGGTGCCCCAGGACGAGACGCACCGGCTGCTCGTCGAGCACGCGCAGGCCGGCAGGCTCGTCGTGCGCCTCAAGGGCGGCGACCCGTTCGTCTTCGGCCGCGGCGGCGAGGAGGCGCAGGTCTGCCGCGCCGCCGGCATCCCGTTCGAGGTCGTGCCCGGCGTCACCGCCGGGGTCGCCGCGCCCGCCTACGCCGGCATCCCCGTCACGCAGCGCGGGATGGCCAGCGCGGTCGCGTTCGTCACCGGCCACGAGGACCCGGCCAAGCCGGAGACCGCGATCGACTGGGCGGCGCTGGCGCGCTTCCCCGGCACGCTGGTCTTCTACATGGGCGTGCGCGCGCTGCCGCGGATCGCCGAGCGGCTGGTGGCCGAGGGCCGTCCGGCGGACGAGCCCGTCGCCGTCGTCGAGCGCGGGACGCTGCCCGACCAGCGCGCGGTGCACGGCACGCTCGCCGACATCGCGGCGGTCGCGCAGGAGGCGGGCGTCAAGCCGCCCTCGGTCACGGTCGTCGGGCCGGTCGCGGCGCTCGGCGCGGAGCTCGCGTGGATCGGGACCGGTCCGCTGGCCGGGCAGAGCATCGTCGTGACGCGCGCGCGCAGCCAGGCCTCGGGCCTGGCGACGCGCCTGCGCGACCTCGGCGCCCGCGTGGTCGAGGCGCCGTCGATCCGCACCGAGCCGATCGACGAGGTCATCCCCGACCTGGGCGACGTCGACCTCGTGGTCGTGACCAGCCCCAACGGCGTGCGGCGGCTGTTCGAGGCGCTGAACGCCGGCGGCCGCGACGCGCGGGCGCTGGCGGGCACCAAGGTCGCGGTCATCGGGCCGGGCACCGCCGAGGCGATCCGCCGCTACGGCATCGACCCCGACGTCGTCCCGGTGCGCGCCGTGGCCGAGTCGCTGGCCGAGGCGCTCGGCAGCCTCGACGTGCGGCGCGCGGTCGTGGTCCGGGGCGAGCAGGCGCGGCCCGTCGTCACCGAGGCGCTGCGCGCCCGCGGCGCGGAGGTCGAGCTCGTCACGCTGTACCGCACCGTCCCCGAGGAGCTCGACGTCCGCACGCGCGACCGCGCGCTGGGCGCCGACTGGGCGACGTTCACCTCCGGCTCGTCGGCCCGCGCGTTCGTGACCGCCGCCGGCGGCGCGGACGCCGTGCGCGAGAGCGGACTGAAGCTGGCCTCGATCGGCCCGATCACGACCGAGGCGCTGCACGCGCTCGGGCTCGAGCCCGACCTCGAGGCCGAGGTCCACACGCCCGCCGGCCTGGTCGACGCGCTGCTTGCCGCCGCCTCCGGCGCCCACTAGCGTCCGCCCCCATGCCGGGGGGACGCGGGAGGCTGCTGGCGCTGGTCGTGCTCGGGCTGCTGCTCGGCCTGCCGGGCGGGGCGCAGGCGGTCGTGCTGCACTCGCCCGACGACCTCGCCCCCGACGAGGCGCCCGCCCACTGGCTGCCGCCCGAGCCGTGGGTCTACAACCACTGGGTCCCCTACGACGAGCGACGGCTCTAC
>JACRMD010000361.1 GCA_016215085.1 Solirubrobacterales bacterium
CCCCGACATTCGGACCTCACGGGTGCGGCGCCCGCCGGCCTTCCTCCCTGTCCCGCCCGGCCGGCGGGCGCCGCGCTCGAGGGCCACTTCCTCCTCTCTCCCCTTCGGACGGGGCCCCAGCGTGCGGGGCCCCGTTCGTACGTCCGGGGCGAGGTGCCGAGCGCCTACGCGCCCTGCTTCTTGGCCGCCGCGCGCCGCGGCGGCGTGGCCGGCAGCTTCTTGCGCAGCGCCTCGACCTCGCGCGCCAGCTTGTCCACCGCCTCCTCGATCCCGGTGAGCCGCTGCTCGACGCCGGTGCGGCCGAGCTCGGCGAGGCGCTCGTCCAGGCGGTCGACGCCGTCCTCGATGCCCTCCAGCCGCTGGCTGACCGAGCGGACGCGCCGCGTGAGCCGCTCGAGGTCGGCGGCCGACGGCAGGTTCAGGGCGCCCATCGCGGCCTCCTGGGCCTGCACGGCCTTCTCGCGCGCGTCGAAGGCGCGGGCGATGGCGCTGTGCACCAGCGGGCTCTCCAGCAGCTCCTGGGCGAACCGGCCCAGCGCGTCCTCGCCCTGCTTCTGCAGCCGGTCGCGCAGGCCGGCGGCGGTCTCGGTCTCGTCGCTCATGGCGCCGACCCTACCCGCACCGCGCCGCGGTCCAGGCGCCAGGCCCGACCCTCGACCTCAGGTCGAGCCTCATGGCGCAAGATCGCCGTCACCAGGTGGACCCGGGACCGCAACATCCGGACGACCCTGGCGGTCCAGCCTTCAAGGTCCCGCCCGCCGCGACCGACACAGGGGCGGAGTGCCTTCTCCGCGCGCGGCTGCGTCTTGCCGCAAGTTCCCGCGACAGTTCTCGTTTGCAGACCCAGAACCATGCAAGTAGCGTCCTGCAATGTCCGACGCATCGCCCTTGGTAGGGTGGCGCCGTCCAGCGGCGTGGTCGGTCTTGATCGGGTCGTAGGAGGAGAGACCAACCACGCATGAATCGGCGCAAGCTGCTCATCGGACTTCTGTCTGCCGGCGCGTTCTCGGCGGGCTTCGGCGCGGCGGTCTTCCCCGCGTCCGCGCAGCTGCGCACGATCACCGTGACGCTGGCCACCGGCCAGCAGGTGACGGTCCAGGTCGACGTGCCCCCGGGCACGCCGCTGGACCAGATCCCGATCCCGGGCGTCAGCGGTCCCATCGTCGGCATCTCCGAGGGCAGCCCGCCCCCGCAGGAGACCCAGCCCTCCGGCCCTGTGCCGCAGGCGCCGTCGGTCACCGTCGGCCCGTCCGAGCAGCCCGCGCCCGCCCCGGGCAGCGGCGGCGGCAACGACGGCGGCAGCGGCGGCGGCGGCCAGCAGGGCGGCTCCACGACCCAGCAGCCCAGCGGCTCGGCCGACCCGGAGAACCCGGGCGCCGGCGCCAAGCAGGGCGCCCAGGAGACCACGGGCAAGGCCGTCCGCGAGTCCGGCGACGCCGCCGAGAAGGCCAAGGGCAAGGCCAAGGAGAAGAAGGACCAGGTCGACGAGGCCACCGACGGCAGCCGCATCCGCCGGCCCGACGGCATCCCGACGCCCGCCAACCCCACCTTCGCCGAGGCCCTCCCGGGCGCGGCCCCCATCGGCGTCCCGAACTTCTTCATCGAGAAGTTCCGCATCCCGCCGTTCCTGCTCCCGATCTACCAGGCCGCCGGCATCGAGTACGGCGTGCGCTGGGAGGTCCTGGCCGCGATCAACGAGATCGAGACCGACTACGGGCGCAACCTCAACGTCTCCTCCGCGGGCGCCGTGGGCTGGATGCAGTTCATGCCGGCGACGTGGAAGCAGTACGGCACCGACGCCAACCGCGACGGCCGCAAGGACCCGTACAACCCCGTCGACGCCATCTTCGCCGCCGCCCGCTACCTCAAGGCGGCCGAGGCGGACAAGGACATCCGCCGGGCGATCTTCGCCTACAACCACGCGGACTGGTACGTCGACAGCGTCCTCATGCGCGCCCGCCTCATCGGCGGCCTGCCCTCGGACCTCGTCGGCTCCCTGACCGGCCTGACGCAGGGCCACTTCCCGGTCCACGCGAAGGCCCGCTACGCCGACGACCTGAGCGAGCGCGAGTACCGCCGCAAGGTCGCCAAGGGCCGCAACGCCGCCGTCCCGGTCGAGGCCAACTCCTCCCGCCGCGGCATCAACATCTACGCGAAGGCCGGCAGCCCGGTCATCGCCACCCAGGACGGCCGGATCGTCAAGATCGGCCAGACCAAGCGCCTGGGCCGCTTCATCCAGCTCCGCGACGTCTACGGGAACACCTACACGTACGCGCACCTCAAGAAGGTCGCGCGCGCCTACCCGGTGCCCAAGGAGCGCAAGGTCTCCAAGCAGGAGATCCGCGACGAGCTCGAGCTGCCCAAGAAGGACCCGAAGCCGACCTCGCCCGCCACCGCCGGCGAGCAGGCCAAGGCCGAGGCGAAGGCCAAGAGCGTCACGAAGGCCGCCAAGGCCCCCGCGAAGGACACCGCCACCCCCGTCGACGGCCAGGACCTGACCGTCGAGAAGGAGCGGATGTTCGCGAACCCGTCGCGGCCCGCCTCCTTCTCCAAGGGCGGCGAGGAGCAGCTGCTCGAGCGCGACCTCCAGACCGGCACGACGACCTTCAAGTCCTACTTCACCGAGGTCTACGGCCTGAAGTCCAAGGACGTCGAGGTCAAGCGGCTCAAGGTCGGCTCGAAGGTCATCGCCGGGACGATCCTCGGCCGCATCGGCAAGACCCAGAAGTCGGTCGCGCCGCACGTCCTCTTCGAGATCCGCCCGGCCGGCCGCGGCGCCCCGCGCATCGACCCGAAGCCGATCCTCGACGGCTGGAAGCTGCTCGAGTCCACGGCGATCTACCGCGCGGCGGGCAAGAACCCGTTCTTCGGCCCCGACGCCAAGCAGGCCTCGATCGGCCAGATCCTGCTGATGAGCAAGGAGGCGCTGCAGCGCCGCGTGCTCGCCAACCCGCGCGTCGAGATCTACGACTGCGGCCGCCAGGACGTCCGCGCGGGCAACATCGACCGCCGCGTCCTCGCGACGATCGAGTTCCTCGCCGCGTCGGGCCTCAAGCCGACCGTCACGTCGATGCAGTGCGGCCATGGCTTCTACACCGCGTCGGGCAACGTCTCCGAGCACAGCTCGGGCAACGCCGTCGACATCGCCAAGGTCAACGGCATCCCGATCCTCGGCCACCAGGGCGCCGGGTCGATCACCGACATGACGATCCGCCGGCTGCTGACGCTGCAGGGCACGATGAAGCCCCACCAGATCATCAGCCTGATGACCTTCGACGGCGCCGACAACACGCTGTCGATGCCCGACCACGCCGACCACATCCACGTCGGGTTCGCGCCGCTGTACGGCTCGAACTCCAAGGCCAACCGCCGCCTGAACTCGGTGCTCAAGCCCAAGCAGTGGATGAAGCTGATCGATCGCCTGGGCGAGATCGAGAACCCGACGGTGCCGACCAAGCCGTCGAAGTACTCGATCAAGGTCGAGAAGTCCGACGGCAAGCCCTCCCGCGCCAGCAAGGCCCACGTCGGCGAGTAGCCCGCTCTTCCGGTTCGTGCAGGTCGAGCTCCCCTGGGAGCTCGGTCCGCCGGACGGGCGCTACGTGCTGCGCGGCCACGCGGCCGAGGTCGAGCACGTCCTCGTGCTCGAGACGCTCGGTGCGCAGCGCCGGGCGCTGGTCGGCGGGCGCCGCCCCCGCAAGGCCGACCCGGAGCCCGGGCCGGCGCCCGTGCCCACCGGCCGGGCCACGGTCGTCGGCGCGCTGCCGTTCGGGTCCCCCGGCGAGGCCGAGCGCTGGCTCGCCGGCGCCGACCTCGACGCCGAGGCGGCCGCCGCGCTGGACGTCCTCAACCGCGTCCTGCACCACCACCGCACGGCGACCGCCGACCCGTACGTGCGCGAGGTCGCGCGCGAGCAGGCGCTCGTCCTCCGCGTCGGCATCGGCGAGGGCGAGCAGGTCGCCCACGGCCGCTGGGCCGCCGCGCGGGCGCTCCCCCGCCCCAAGGCGCGCACGACCCGCCGCGCCGCGGCGCTGCAGCCGCAGGAGCGCTTCGCGGCGCTGCTCGGCGGCCGCGACGCCGCGCTGGCCGCCGAGGAGCTGGCGCTGCGCGCCCGCTGGGACCTCGACCGCGACCGCACG
>JACRMD010000362.1 GCA_016215085.1 Solirubrobacterales bacterium
CACGCTCCTGGCGCTCCACGCCGCCGGCGCCCACGGGCCGCTCGCGCTCACCGCGGTCCCGGCCGGCGCGGCCACGCTGGCGATCCTCACCTGCCTCGCCTTCGCCGCCCGGCCGCCCGCCGGCGACGGGCGCGTGCGGGGTGGCGCGCGCCTGCTCGGCGAGGCGGTCCGCGAGGCGCTGCGCTTCCTGCGCGCCGGCGACGCCCGCCTGCTGGGCGCCCTGGCCTGGTGGGGCTTCGACGCGGCGGTGCTGTGGTCGATGCTGCACGCCTTCGGCACCGCGCCGCCGCTGGCGGTCGTCGGGCTGGCGTACTTCGTCGGCCAGGCCGGCAACACGATCCCGATCCCGGGCGCGGTCAGCGGCGGCATCGCCGGCGTCCTGCTGGCCTTCGGCGTCGAGCCCGACCTGGCGATCGTCTCCGTCCTGGGCTACCGCGCGGTCGCCATCTGGCTGCCGGCGCCCATCGGCCTCGCCGCGCTGGCGAGCCTCAAGGGCACGCTCGCCCGCTGGTCGGCGGAGGTCGCGCGCGCGTGAGCGCGATGCCGGCCACCGCGACGCGCCTGCCGCGCCGGGCGCTGCTCGCCGCCGGCCTCGTGGCCGCCGCGGCGTTCGCGGCGGTGACCGCCGGCGTCGTCGAGCTGCCCGACCTCGAGCAGGCGCTCACCGACCTGTCCGACAGGCTCGGCGCGTGGACCTACCTGCTGGTCGCCGGGCTCGCGTTCCTGGAGACCGGCGCGTTCGTCGGCCTCGTCGCGCCCGGCGAGACCGCGGTCGTCCTCGGCGGCGTCGTCGCCGCGCACGGCGACGTCGACCTGGTGCCGATGCTGCTGCTCACCTGGGTCGCCGCCGCCTCGGGCGACCTCGTCAGCTTCCTGCTCGGCCGCCGGCTCGGCCGGCCCTTCGTCCTGCGCCACGGCCCGCGCATCGGCGTGAGCCCGGAGCGGCTGGGGCGCGTCGAGGCGTTCTTCGACCGCCACGGCGCCAAGGCGATCCTCGTCGGGCGCTTCATCGGCATCGTCCGCGCGGTCGCGCCGTTCCTGGCCGGCGCCTCGCGGATGCGGCTGCGGTCGTTCCTGCCCTGGAGCCTGCTGGGCACGGCGGCGTGGTCGAGCGCGTTCGTGCTCGTCGGCTACGCGTTCAGCGAGTCCTTCAGCCAGGCGTCGCACACGCTCGCGCACGCCGCCCTCGGCGGCGCGGTCGTCGCCGCCGCCGTGCTGGCCTGGCGCGCGCGCTGACTACTTCAGCTCGGCGGACGTCCGCCCGAGCAGCTGGCGGCTGATGATGAGCAGCTGGATCTGCTGCGTGCCCTCGAACAGGTCGAGGATCTTGACGTCGCGGGCCCACTTCTCCAGCAGCTCGCTCTCGCCGACGCCGGTCGCCCCGCACAGCCGGACGCAGCGCAGCGCGATGTCGGTCGCGACCCGGCCCGCCTTGGCCTTGCACTGCGAGGCCTGCAGCGAGTTGGGCTTGCGGTTGTCGGCCATCCACGCGGCGCGCAGCGTCAGCAGCCGTGCGGCCTCGTACTCGGCCTCCATGGCCAGCAGCTCGGCGGCCGCCGCGGGCTGGCGCTCGAGCGGGCGGTCGTGGTCGACCTCGATGCCCGCCTCGCGCAGCAGCCGCGTCGTCTCCTCCAGGCACGCGCGCGCGACGCCCACGGCCATCGACGCCACGAGCGGCCGCGTGTTGTCGAAGGTCTGCATGACGCCGGCGAAGCCCCCCTTGGGCGCGATCTCCGGCGAGCCCAGCAGCGCGTCCTTCGGGACCCGGCAGTCCTCCAGCCGGAACGCCGCGGTGTCCGAGGCGCGGATGCCGAGCTTGTGCTCGAGGCGGTCGAGCTTGAGCCCCGGGTTGGAGCGCTCCACCACGAAGGACTTGATCGCCGCCCGGCCCTGGGAGCGGTCGAGCGTCGCCCACACGACGACGAGGTCGGCGCGCTCGCCCGCGGTGACGTAGATCTTCTCGCCGTTGAGGACGTACTCGTCGCCGTCGGGCACGGCCGTCGTGCGGATCGCGGCCGAGTCCGAGCCCGCCTCGGGCTCGGTGATCGCCATCGCGGCCCACCGGCCGCCGTAGCGGGCGAGCTGCTCCTCGTCGGCCACCGAGGCGATGGCCGAGTTGCCCAGGCCCTGCCCGGGGAGCGCGAGCAGCAGCCCGACGTCGCCCCAGGCCATCTCCATGATGCTCAGCGCGGTGGCGAGGTTCGAGCCGTTGCGCGTCGCGCCCGCGGCGTCGCCCGCGTCCTCGTCACGGCGCACGCCCGCGGCGCCCGCGCCGGCCAGGCCCGCGCCCTCGTTCATCCCGTCGATGAGCGAGGCGAGCATGTCGAGCTCCTTGGGGCGCTCGTGCTCGGCGAGGTCGTACTTGCGCGAGATCGGCCGCAGCACCTCGGCGGCGACCTGGTGGGCCTGGGCGACCAGGCCGGCGAACTTCCGGGGCGTCTCGAGGTCGATCATCAGGCGAGCAGGGCGCCCTCCGCGACGCCGGTCGTGCGCAGGTCGCGGTACCACCGCTCCACCGGGTGCTCCTTCACGTAGCCGTGGCCGCCCAGCAGCTGCACGCCCTGGGAGCCGATCGCGGTCCCGTGCTCGGTGCACAGGCGCCGGGCGATCGCGACCTCGCGTGCGAAGTCCTTGCCCTGGTCGGCGCGGGCGGCGGCGCGCAGCGTGGCCAGCCGCATGCCCTCGAGCTCGATCGAGATGTCCGCGACGGCGAACGCGACGGCCTGGCGGTTGGCGATCGGCTCGCCGAAGGCCCGCCGCTCGTTCACGTAGGGGATGACGTAGTCGAGCACGGCCTGGGCGCCGCCGACGGCGATCGCGCACCAGGCCAGCCGGGCGCGCCGCACGACGTCCGCGTACGCGCCGGGCGCCAGCCGCGCCGACGCCGGCACGGCGACGTCGTGCAGGTGCACGCGCGCGGTGGCGGCGGCGCGCAGCCCCATGGCCGGCTCGGGCGTCGTCGCCAGGCCCTCGGCGCCGGCCTCGACGAGGAACAGCGCCGGCCCGTCGCCGGCCACGTCGGCGGCGACCAGCAGGAGCTCGGCGTCGGCCGCGCGCGGCACCAGCGCCTTCTCGCCGCGCAGGACGAAGCCGTCGCCGGACGGCGTCGCGGTGGCCTGCAACGTGTAGGGGTCGAAGAGCGGCTGGGGCTCGAGGATCGCCAGCGCCGCGGCGGGCGGGTCGTCCTCGGCGAAGGGCGGCAGGTAGCGGGCCTGCTGGTCGGCGTCGCCCCACAGCGACAGCGCGCCGCTGACCGCGGCGGGCGCCAGCACCGCGACGGCCAGACCGGGGTCGCCGGCGGCCAGCTGCTCGGCGACGAGGACGGTGGTGACCGCGGAGCGCTCCTCCATCGCGCCGCCGAGCTCCTCGGGCACGCCGAGCATCGAGGCGCCGAGCTCCTGCGCGAGCGCGAGCAGCTCCGGCGGCGCGGCGCACGCGGCGTCGGCCGCGCTCGCCGCGGGGCGCAGCGCGGTGCGGCCGAAGGCGCCGAAGGCCTCCTGGAGCATCGCCTGCTCGTCGGTGGGGGTGAGGTCGAAGAGGCCCGCGGAGCGGACCTTGCGCTGCCGCGCCGGCGCGGCGAGCCTGCGCGCCGCCGTGAACGCGCGCGCGGCCGTCGTCGCGGTGCGGGCGCCGTCGCGCGTGGCGCGGTACACCAGGCGCTCGACCGGCCGGCGCATGCCCAGGCGGTCGAGGACCGGCGAGCCCGCGACGGTCGCGACCGCCCGCAGGCCGAGGCCCATGCCGCGCTCCGCGACAGTCATCTGAACGCCCCCGTTCGCATGATGAGGACGATAGCGCTCCCGGCCACGCCGAGTGTCGACTTGATGCCCGGTGGGGGCATCAAGTCGACACTCGCCGTGGGGGCAGCCCTGGCCGGCGGCCGCCCCCTGGTCGGGCGGCCGCCGGCGCGCGCTGCTACTGCAGCGCCATCTGCGGCTCGCCCTGGGCGTTGAGCCCGTTGGCGACGCGCACGCAGTTGCCGCCGCGCGGCGCCCCGCCGTTGTAGGCCTGGCGGAGGCAGTTGCGCATGGCGAGCTGGCCCCAGTAGTTGGAGTGCGCGCTCTCCTGCACCTCGTAGGGTCCGAAGACCGCGGACACGGTGCGGATCTGCTCGACCCACTCGGTCTTGTCGACCGCGCCGGGGCTCGTCCACGACGAGACGCCCTTCTCCTCGAGCAGGCCGACGGTGTTCTCGCAGAGCCGACGCCCGTTGAGCGCGGTCTGGAGGTCGATGATCGCGCCGTTGGTGATGCCCGACGTGGCCATCGCGTTCTTCATGGTGTTGTTGAGCGCGTTGACGACGGTGTCGTTGGCCCAGTCGGCGTCGCGGTTCCACGTGCCGCAGCCGCCGATGTTCTGGCGGTCCCAGCCGCTCTCGGAGTAGCGGAAGCCCGAGCCGCGCGGGATCGGCGACCAGTAGGTCTGGCCGAGGATCTTGTACTGCGAGGTCGAGTAGCCGGCGTTCGTCATCGCCGTGCGGATGTTGAGCAGGGCGTTGCGCACGTTGGTGGTCTCGGTCGCCTGGCGCGTGGCGGTGAAGCGCGAGGTCATGTCCGAGTCGTCGCTGCAGTAGTTCTTCCACCACGACGGCGACGTGAGCCAGTTGGTCACGCAGCGCTGCACGATGTCGGCGAAGCCGTAGTTGTTGGCCCCGATCATCACGACGACGGCCTTGACGTTGTGGGTCGCGGCGTACTGCTGCAGCGCCAGCGCCTGGCCCTGGCGGCCCTGGCTGTCGCTGTAGAAGTCGATGCCCGGCTTGAAGTCCTCGCCGGACGCGGTGCCGTGCGTGTACGTGCGCGCGCCCGAGCACGCGAGGTTCTTGCCGACCACGCCGCCGCCGATGAACGCCTGCGCGCTCTTGGAGCGATGGCAGCCCGCGATGGCCTCGCCGGTCGGGGTGTCCCAGTACGCCGTCGAGCCGAGCGCGTCGGTCCGCCACGACTCGTTGTTGGTGTTGCCCGCCCAGCGTCCGGCCTCGCCGGAGATCGCCGAGTCGCCCGTCGTCACGACGGTGGGCGTCCCGACGCCCGGTCCGTCCGCCATCGCCGGCGCCGCGAGCGCCAGCGTCATCGCGCAGCCGGCCAGCGCCGACCGCAGTCCGAGACCCATCGCACTTCCTCCTCACCCCGTGAAACCTGCTGGACCCGCGGCGATCCTCTGCGGCCCGGTGGAACGGTGTCAAGGCTCCTTTCCGGTGCATCGGGGAGGTCTGCGCGATCGCTCAATCGGGCGCCGTGAGGTTTGCGCGATCCGCTGGTGACGCGGCCCTCCGGGGGGCCTAGGTTCGCCGCCCATGCACCAGCTCATCCGCCGGCTCGCGCCGTTGTGCGCCGCCCTCGCCGTCCTGCTCGCCACCGCCGCCGCGGCCGCGGCGGCCGACAAGTACGTCGCCCTGGGCGACTCGTACTCGTCGGGCACGGGCACCAGGTCCTACACGTTGAACGACGCGTGCCAGCGCGGCGTGTACGCGTACCCCTACCTGGTCGCCCAGCAGCGGCCCAACACGGCGCTGACCTTCGTCGCGTGCTCGGGCGCCAAGACCGGCGACGTCCTGGCCAACCAGGTCTCGTCGGTCACGTCGGACACGCGCTTCGTGACCATCACGATCGGCGGCAACGACGCCGGGTTCTCCAGCGTGATCACGGCGTGCGCCTACCCGCTGGTGTCCTGCAACACCGACATCACCAACGCCCAGAACTACATCAAGAACACGCTGCCGGGCAAGCTCGACCAGGTCTACAACGCCATCAAGAGCCGGGCGCCGAGCGCGACCGTCGTGGTCCTCGGCTACCCGCGGCTGTTCATGGGCGTCGACTGCAACGCCGGCACGTTCTTCAGCTCCGACGAGATGACCAAGCTCAACGCGACGGCCGACCTGCTGCGCAGCGTGACCAGCGCCCGCGCGGCCGCCGCCGGGTTCGTGTTCAAGGACGCGATCCCGCCGTTCGTCGGGCACGCCGTGTGCTCGAGCACGGAGTGGCTGAACGGCCTCTCCAACCCGGTCGGCGAGAGCTACCACCCCAACCGCACGGGCCACAGCTCCGGCTACGCGCCGCTCGTGCGCCAGGTGATCGGCTAGCGCGGTCGCACCGCCGCCGCGGGCTCAGGCCCGCGGCGGCGGCGCCACCCGCACCCCGTCGGACGGCTGCTCGGGACCCGCCGCCGACGTGCCCGCGGGCGCCGGCTCGGGACGGCGCGTGAAGCGCTCCTCCCGGGCCGCCTTGACCTCGCCGTCCCCGCCCCGGTACGGCCCCGGCTTCGGCCGCGGCCGTCCCCCGGGGAAGGCGAGACGGAGGATCGTGCGCTGGACCATGCCCCACTGCTTGAGGAAGGGGCCCGTGTTGTAGGGGAGCCCGTAGCGCTCGCAGATCTCCTTCACGCGCGGGGCGATCTCCGCGTAGCGCGTGCTCGGCATGTCGGGGAAGAGGTGGTGCTCGACCTGGTAGCCGAGGTTGCCGCTGGCCACGTGGAAGAGCGGGCTGCCCTCGATGTTGGCGGCGCCGACGAGCTGGCGCACGTACCAGCCGCCGCGCGACTCGGCCTCCACCTCGGCCTGGCTGAAGGTGTAGGTCTGGTCCGGGAAGTGCCCGCAGAAGATGATCGCGTGGGACCAGAGGTTGCGGATGACGTTGGCGGTGAAGTTCGCCGTCAGCGTCGCCTTGAAGCCGCGCCGGCCGAAGAGCGGCAGCGACAGCGCCGGGAACGCGACGTAGTCCTTGACGATCTGGTTGCGCGCCTTCGTCCAGATGCCCTTGAGCTCGCGGGCCACCTGCTTCTTGTCCTTCTCGCCGCTGCGAACCGCCTCGAGGTCGAGGTCGTGGAAGGCCACGCCCCACTCGAAGAACGCCATCAGCACCAGGTTGTAGAACGGCTGGGCCAGATAGACCGGGTGCCACTTCTGATGCGGGTCGATCCGCATGATCTCGTAGCCGAGGTCCTTGTCCTTGCCCCGGATGTTCGTGAAAGTGTGGTGCACGTAGTTGTGCGAGTGCTTCCACGCCTCGGCCGTCGACGCCGTGTCCCAGTCCCACGTCGACGAGTGGATCTGGGGGTCGTTCATCCAGTCCCACTGCCCGTGCAGGACGTTGTGGCCGATCTCCATGTTCTCCAGGATCTTGGCCGCGCCGAGCGTCGCCGTCCCCGCCGCCCACAGCGGCTTGTAGCGCGCGCCGACGAGCAGCACGCGCGCCAGCACCAGCATGCGCCGGTGCAGCTCGATCATGCTGGTGATGTACTTGCGATCGCGGTCGCCGAGGTCCCCGTAGACCTCGTCGTGGATCGCGTCGAACTCGCGCGCGAGCTCCTCGAGCTGCTCGTCGGTGAGGTGCGCGAGCGGGCTCTCGAGCTGACTGGTGGCCATGGGTTCCAACTCCTAGAGGTCGATCTCGACAGGCCCCTCTGGGGCGTTGATGCAGGTGCGGACCATCTCGCCCTCGCTGCCCGAGACCTCGCCGGTGCGCAGGTCGCGGACCTTGCCCGAGCAGAGCTTGCCCACGCAGGTGTGGCAGATGCCCATGCGGCATCCGAACGGCAGCTCGGCGCCGGCCTCCTCGCCGGCGACGAGGATCGGCTGCGAGCCGTCGGACTCCGCCTCGACGCCGCTGGACAGCAGCTTGATCGTGCCGCCCTCGCCGCCGTCCGCGCCCTCGCCGCCGATGACGGGCTGGAAGCGCTCGACGTGCAGGCGGTCCGGGTCGCCCTCGCGCTCGAAGTGCTCCTGGAGCGCGTCGAGCATGTCGCCCGGGCCCGAGGCGAACGTCTCGCGCTCGCGCCAGTCGGGGCAGCGCTCGTCGAGGTGCTCGGGCAGCAGGCGCCCGTCGCGGCCGGTGAGCTGCAGGTGCAGCCGGAAGCCGGGCCGGCGGTCGCCGAGGTCCTGCAGCCGCTTGGCGAAGATCACGTCGTCCTCGGTGCGGGCCGAGTGCAGGTGCACGACGTCCTCGACGCGGTCGTCGTGGTCCAGCGCGCGCAACATGGACATGATGGGCGTGATCCCGCTGCCGGCGCTGATGAACAGCGGGCGCTCGGGCGGCGGGTCGGGGAGGACGAAGGTGCCCTCGGTGCCGCCGAGGCGGACGATCATCCCCGGCTCGGCCTGGCGGACCAGGAACGGCGAGACGACGCCCGAGTCCACGCACTTGGGCGTGATGCTGATGCAGCCGTCGGGCCGCCCGGGGTCCGAGGTCAGCGAGTACGCGCGCCAGTGGTGCACCCCGTCGACGACCACGCCGATCCGCAGGTACTGGCCCGCGCGGTGGCCGTGCCACTCGTGCCCGGGCTTGATGTGGATCGTGACCGTGTCGGGCGTCTCCTGCTCGATGCGCTCGATGCGACCCCGGAGCTCGCGCGTGGACCACAGCGGGTTGATGAGCTCGAGGTAGTCGTCGGGCAGCAGCGGCGTGAAGAGCGCGCGGACGGCGCGCAGCGCGTTGCGACGCGGCGCAGAGACCTTCGGCTTGGCACCGACCTCCGCCATGTCCAGCTACGTACCCAGATGAGAACGACTGTCACACGGGCGTTCTCACACGGACGTCAGCGGGGTAGGCTGGAGGACGATGGCGACGTCCTCGGCACGGGCCCTGCGCCAGGCGCGCGAGCGCGACCTGGTCAAGGCCACGCGCGCGCTCTTCGACGAGCGCGGCGTCCAGGACGCGCCGATCGAGGAGATCGCCAAGGCCGTCGGCATCGCGCGCGGCCTGATCTACCGCCAGTTCGCCTCCAAGGACGAGCTCTACGTCCTCACGGTCACCGACTACCTCGGCGAGCTGGCGCCGCTGCTCGAGGACGTCTACGCCACCGGCGGCGACCCGGCCGTGCGGCTGGAGGGCGGCATGTCGGCCTACGCCGGCTTCTGCGCGCGCTACCCCGCCTTCCTGGACTGCGCGCTGTCGCTCATGCACCGGCCGGCGACCGAGCTGCGCGAGGTGGTCTCGGAGTCGGTGTGGCTGCGGCTGGGCCAGGGCATGGCGCGCTGCATCGACCCGCTGACGCGGACGCTGCGCGACGGGGTCGACGCGGGCACGTTCGCGGTCGAGGACTGCGACGTCCAGGCCAACGTCCTGTGGACGCAGGTCCTGGGCGCGATGCACCTGGCGCGCATCGGCGTCGGGCTGCGCCAGCTCGGCCCCGGCGTGCCCGAGCTCTTCCGCGTGGAGGCCGAGCAGGTCGTCGCCGCCGTGGTCGACAGCGCGCTGGCCACCGTCCGTGCGCGGTAGCCGCTAGGCGAGCGCCGCCTGCGCGGCCAGCGCCTCCTCGGCGTCGTAGCGCACGAGCGCCGGCCAGGCGAGCGCGACCAGCGCGACGCCGGCCAGGCACGCCAGCCCGCCCGAGGTCACCGAGAAGCGCACGCCGGCCAGCCCCGCGACCGTCCCGGCCTCGACGTCGCCGAGCCGCGGGCCGCTGGTGACCACCAGCGAGAACACCGACGACATGCGCCCGCGCATCGCGTCGGGCGTCACGGTCTGGTTGATCGTGCTGCGGCACACCGCGCTGACGCTGTCGGCCGCGCCCGCGACCGCCAGCAGCGCGGCGGCCAGCCACAGGGACCTGGCCAGCCCGGCGGCCGCGATCGCCGCGCCCCACACGGCGACGGCCCACAGCACGATCACGCCCAGGCGGCGCGCGTGCTCGAGCCAGCCCGTGGTGAGCGCCGCGACCGTGGCGCCGGCGGAGACCGACGCGTAGAGCAGGCCGGCGCCCTCCGGGCCGGCGCCGTAGACCCCGACCGCCAGCACCGGGAACAGCGCGCGCGGCATGCCGAAGGTCATGGCCATCAGGTCGATCGCGAACGACCCGACGAGCGCGTCGTTGCGGCGGACGAAGCGCAGGCCCTCGGCGATCGAGCGGCCGATGGGCGGGTGCTCGCCGGCGTCGTGCGGGCGCTGCGGGGCCATCCCGACCAGCGCGAGGACCATCGCGCCGCAGCTCACCGCGTCCAGCGCATAGGCGGTCTCCACGCCTCCGAGGCCGATGAGGACGCCGCCCAGCGCGGGTCCGATCACGAGCGTCAGCTGGTAGAGGCCGAAGTTCAGCGCCAGCGCCGAACGCAGGCGCGCGGGGGCCACGAGGTTGGGCACGATCGCCGAGCGGGTGACGTTCTGCACCGCGCCGAACCCGGCCAGCACCCCGCCGAGCACGTACAGCAGCGCGATCGGCGGCTCACCGGAGGCGGCGAGCGCGGCCAGCGCGGCGGCGCAGGCCACCAGGCCGATCTGGTCGAGCAGCAGCACGCGGCGGCGGTCGAAGCGGTCGGCGATCGCGCCGCCCAGGAGCGCCATGGCGATCAGCGGGACGAGCTCGACGGCGCCGAGCAGGCCGGTCAGGAACGCCGAGCCGGTCTGGTCGTAGACCTGGAAGGGCAGGGCGACGAGCGCCGCCTGCGTGCCGAGCCCCGACACCACGTTGCCCGCCACGAGCAGCCGCAGGTCGCGCGAGTCGCGCAGCGGGGAGACGTCGACGGCGAGCCGCGGACGGGGCACGGCGGTGCAGGCTACGACCCCCGGAACTGCATCATCCGTCCACTTCCCCTGCGGCGGGTGAAGGCGCTGCCGATCCCAGGCGTGCGGACGTGCAGGGACGCGCGCCGCATGGAAAAGGGGATTGCAGACGTTGCGACGGATCGCTTGCCGGCTGGCACCGCTCACGGTGCTCGTGGCCACCTGCCTGCCCACGGCCGCGCACGCGGCCACCGTCTCGGTGATCTCGACCTCGGCGGGCCCGACCGTCGACGTCGTCGCGACCGGGACCCAGCGGAACGCCATCACGGTCAACCGCTCGACCAACGACTTCATCGTCAGCGACGGCGGCAGCCTGCTCGTCGCCGGCGCGGGCTGCGGCTACGTCCTGCTCAGCGTGGTCTGCACGAACGCGTCGATCGCGCGCATCCAGGTGCACGCCGGCGACGGCGACGACCAGGTCACGTCCAACGTGGCCAACGTGGCGCTCTACGCCTGGGGCGAGGGCGGCAACGACGCGCTCACCGGCGGCGACTACGGCTGGAGCGTGCTCGACGGCGGCGCCGGCGACGACGTGCTCGACCCCGGCACCGGCTACGCCGACCAGCTCGTCGGGGGCGCCGGTGCCGACACGGCGACCTACGCGACCCGCGCCGCGGGCGTCACCGCCTACGTCGGCGTCGGCTACAGCAGCGGCCAGGCCGGCGAGTACGACAACATCGGCGCCGACGTCGAGAAGGTCGTGGGTTCGCCGTTCGTTGACGTGCTCGTCGGCTCCGACGGCGCGCAGACGCTGCAGGGCGGCGCGGGCGCCGACGTGCTCGACGGCCGCGACGGCGACGACGTGCTCGAGGGCGGCGACGGCGCCGACACCCTGCTCGGCCGCGAGGGCGCCGACGTGCTCGACGGCGGCGCGGCCGACGACGTGCTCCTCGCGCGCGACAGCGGCGTCGTGGACACCGTCCGCTGCGGCGACGGGACCGACGCCGTGACCGCGGACCGCGAGGACGTGCTCGACGCCTGCGAGACCAGCGACCTCCCGCCGCTGCCGCCCGTCCCCGACCCGGTCGTCGTCCAGGTGCCGGGCCCGGCCGTCTTCGTGCCCCAGCCCGCCGAGCCCGCCGCGCCGGCCGGCCACGTCCCGGCGCCCGTCCTGCACCCCGTCGTCGTGACGATGCCGCGCGACGAGCCGGTGCTGGCCGATGCCGCCAAGGGCACCGTCGGCGTCACGCTCGGCTGCCCGGCCGCGCAGGACGGCGGCTGCAAGGGCAGCTTCTCGATCAGCGCGCCGGTCGCGTCGAAGGCCAGGAAGGCCAAGGCCGCCCGCCGCGGGGCCAAGCAGCCCGTCAGGCAGGTCGTGCTCGCCAAGGCCGGGTTCAAGCTCTCCGCGGGCCAGACCAGGAAGGTCACCGCGAAGATCTCGCGCCGCGGCGTGACCCAGGCGTTCGGCTCCACCAAGCAGCAGGCGTCGGCGAAGAAGGGCAAGAAGGGCAAGAAGGGCACCACGAAGCTCTCGACCGCCAGCGTCAAGGCGACGATGACCGTCACGCTGAAGTCCTCGGACGGCAGCGAGACGCGGATCCTGCGCCCCATCGTGGTGGAGCTCCAGCGCTGAGGCGCGCGCTCGGGATCCTCCTGGGCGGCGCGCTGGCCGTCCACCTGCTGCACCTCGCCGCCGGCGTGGGCGGCGCCGGGCTCGACGACGCGGCCTACGCGGCGGTGGTCGTGCTCGCCGCGGTCGCCTGCGGCGTGCGGTGCGTCCGCGTGCCGGTCGAGCGCCGGGCGTGGGGCATGTTCACCGTCGCGCTGTCGTGCTGGGCGGCGGCCGAGCTGCACTCCATCCTCGTGCTCGCCGACATGGAGATCACGCCCTTCCCGTCGCTGAGCGACGTGTTCTTCGTGGCCTTCTACCCGGCGTGCCTGCTGGGCCTGGTCGACCTCGTCCAGCACCGCGTGCGCGCGATCGGCATGGCGCTGGTGCTCGACGGGCTGGTGGCCGCCCTGGCCGTCTGCGCCGTCGGGGCGGCGCTGGTGTTCGACTCGGTCATCACCACGCTGGCCGAGGGCACCGGCACGCTGCCGTTCGTCTTCAACCTGGCCTACCCGGTCGGCGACCTGGTCCTGCTGGGCGCCGTCGCGGGCGCGTCGTCGCTGACCGGCTGGCGCCCCGGCCGCACGCTCGCCGCCCTGGGCGGCGGCCTGCTGCTCGTCGCCTTCGGCGACGGCGCGTACCTCGTGCAGACCGTCGCGGGCACCTACGCGGAGGGCGGCTGGGTCGACGCGACGTGGCCGATGGGCCTGGCGCTCGTCGCCTGGGCCGCGGGCCAGCCGGCCCGCCCGGTGGCCGTCGAGTTCGACGGCTGGCGGATGCTCGCGCTGCCGATCGGCATCTCGCTGGCGGCGGTCTGCGTGCTCACCGCCGCGCAGCTGGGCGAGGTCAACTCGGTGGCGACCGTGCTGGCGCTGATGGCGGTGCTGGCGATCATCGCCCGCATGGTCTGGAGCCTGCACGACAACAACCGGCTGCTGGCGGCCGCGCGCACCGAGGCGCTGACCGACCCGCTGACCGGCCTGGGCAACCGCCGCGCGCTGCTGGTCGACCTCGAGCGCGCCGCGCGCGCGGCGACCGCCGACGCGCCGGTCGTGCTGGTGCTCTGCGACCTCGACGGCTTCAAGGACTACAACGACACCTTCGGCCACCCGGCCGGCGACGCCCTGCTGCACCGCCGCGGTCGCGCGCTGCGCCAGGCCGTCGGCCGCGCGGGCACCGCGTACCGGCCCGGCGGCGACGAGTTCTGCGTGCTGCTGCAGGTGTCCGACGCCGGCGCCGAGGCCCAGATCGCCGCGTGCGTCGACGCGCTCACGGAGGAGACCGAGCGCCGCGTCGTGCGCCCGTCGTTCGGCGCGTGCGTCGTGCCCGCCGAGGCGCGGACGGTCAACGAGGCGCTGCGGGTCGCCGACGAGCGGATGTACGCCTTCAAGGGCCGGCGCCGCTCCTCGGGCCGCCGCCAGTCCGTCGACGTCCTGCTCGGCGTGCTGCGCGAGCGCGAGGAGGACCTGCACGAGCACTCCAGCGGTGTGGCGGAGCTGGCGCTGCGCGTCGGCCGCCGGCTGGGCATGGGCGCCGAGGAGCTCGAGGAGATCGCGTGGGCGGCCGAGCTGCACGACATCGGCAAGGTCGCCGTGCCCGAGCACATCCTCAACAAGCCGGCCCCGCTGAGCACCGCCGAGTGGGGCGAGATGCACAAGCACACGATCATCGGGGAGCGGATCCTGCGGGCGGCGCCCGCGCTGGCGCCGGTGGGCCGGCTCGTGCGGGCCAGCCACGAGCGCTGGGACGGCCGCGGCTACCCCGACGGCGTCGCCGGCGAGGACATCCCGCTGGGCGCGCGCATCGTCGCGGTGTGCGACGCCTTCGACGCGATGACGTCGGACCGCCCCTACCGCGCGTCGATCGGTGCCGCGGCGGCGGTCGACGAGCTGCGCCGGTGCGCCGGGACCCAGTTCGACCCGGGCGTCGTCGAGGCGTTCTGCGCCGAGGTCGGCGCCGGCGAGCCGGACGTGCCGGTCGCGCAGGCGGCCTGATCAGCCGTCCGGGTCGACGCTGCGCGCGCGCTCCTCGTGAGCGGCGGCCTCCTGGCGCTCGCGCTCGGCGACGGTGAAGCGCTCGTCCGCGCGCTGCTCGAGGCGCTCGGCCCGGCGCATGGCGCGCTCGGCCTCCTCGCGCTCGCGTGCGGCGGCGGCGGCGTCGCTCTCGGCCGCCTCGTGCGCCTCCGCGGCGGTCTCCCCGCGGCGCTCGGCCTCGGCGTAGCGCGCACGGGCCTCGACGCGCCGCTGTCCGGTGCGTCGCGCGGCCGTCGAGCGGGCGAGCAGCAGCGCGGCGACGAGCGCCACGACGACGACGGCGATGATGACGATCAGCAGGGTCCCCATGCAGAACGGGGTACCCCGAGAGCCATGAGCCACGACATCGACACCGTCCTGGGCTGGCGAGGGCGCCGCGTCCGTGATCGCGAGGGGGAGGAGCTCGGCAAGCTGGGCGACGTCTACCTCGACCGCGAGGACGACCGCCCGGCGTGGGCGGGCATTCGCACCGGCCTCTTCGGGCGCCGCGAGACGATCGTGCCGCTCCAGGGCGTCAGCGAGACCGAGGACGGCGACCTGCGCCTGCCCTACGACGCGGCGCTCGTGCGCGACGCGCCCAACGTCGACCCCGACGTGGCGCCCAGCGAGGAGGAGGAGCGGCTGCTGCGCGAGCACTTCTCCGCGCAGCACGAGACCGTGCGCCACGAGGAGGAGCTGCAGGTCGTCGACCGCGAGCCGGCGAAGCCGACCGAGCGCGTGCGACTGCGCAAGGTGCAGGTCACCGAGGAGGAGCCGGTGACCTTCGAGCGCCGCCGTGAGGTGGTCCAGCTCGAGCACGAGCCGCCGCCCGAGGGCCGGATCGAGCGGGTGGAGGACGCCGGGGAGGCCTGAAGGTACGGCTGGCCGTACCCCGGCGGCCAGCACGGGGCCGTGGTTGGGGGTTCCCCCTATTTCCCGCGCGGGAGAGCGGGCGTACGGTCGGCCTCGCCATGCGTTCCCCTCTCCCCATCCGCGCCGCCGGCCTCGCCGTCCCGGTGGCGCTCCTCCTCGCAGCACCGGCCGCCCACGCGGCCTCGGCGCTCAAGGTGCCCGTCCCCGCGGCCGGTCAGGTCTCGGTGGGCGTGGCCAAGGTCAGCAAGCCCACGAAGCTCAAGGTCAGGGGCAAGGTCCCCGCGGGCGTCGTCGTCACCGGCGGCGTCGTCAAGAAGAACGCCGTCGTGGCGGTGATCCAGCCCGCCGGCGGCAAGGCCAAGGGCAGCATCACCGTCGCCGGCGGCAAGGGCGCCAAGCTCTCCTCGCCCGCCACGCTCAAGGCCGCGCTGACCACGTCGGGCGCGTCGCTCGGACCGGCCTGCAAGGGCGCGGGCCCGGCGCTCGGCAAGGTGCTCAAGCGCAACGGCGCCCAGGGCGTCACGGCGGCCGACGCCAAGAAGCTCGGCGCCGCGATCTTCGCCGCGCTGTGCGGCAAGGGCCTCAGCGACGCCGACAAGGCGCTGCTCGGCGCCGAGGGCCTCACCGTGCCGGGCGGCGCGCCCGCGCCCGGCTCCCCGACCGCCGGCGCCTCCTCGCCGGGCTCGGTGACCCCGGGCGGCGGCACGCGCCCGGGCGGCTCGACGAACCCGGGCGGCGGCACCAACCCCGGCGGCGGCACCAACCCCGGCGGCGGCACCAAC
>JACRMD010000398.1 GCA_016215085.1 Solirubrobacterales bacterium
CCGCCGCCCGTGCCGCGCCCCGGCGGCGGCTACGACTGCCCGTTCCCCGCCGCGGTCGAGCACGCGGACGCCGCGGCGTTCGCCACCGCCCACGCGGGGCGGCTGCTCGCGCTCGAGCGCGCCGGCGAGCTGCGCGTCGCCCGCACCGTGGCCGACCTCGACGACGCCGCCGCGGGCGGCCCGCTCGCCGCGGTGCTGCACCTCGAGGGCGCCGAGGCGATCGACCCCGGCCTCGAGGCGCTCGACCTCTGGCACGCCGCCGGGCTGCGCTCGCTCGGGCCGGTGTGGAGCCGCCCGAACGCGTTCGGCCACGGCGTGCCGTTCGCCCACCCGTCCTCGCCCGGCACCGGCCCGGGCCTCACCGACGCAGGCGTCGCGCTCGTCCGGCGCTGCGCCGAGCTGGGCATCGTCATCGACCTCAGCCACCTCAACGCCGCCGGCGTCGAGGACGTCGCACGGCTGGACCTCGCCCCGCTGGTCGCCTCGCACAGCGGCGCCCACGCGATCTCGCCCTCCTCGCGCAACCTGACCGACGAGCAGCTGGATCGCGTCGGCGCCTCGGGCGGCCTGGTCGGCATCGTCTTCGCCGTGCCGTTCCTGCGCGCCGACGGCGAGGACGACGCCGACGGCACGCCGCTGTCGGCGATCGTCGACCACGCCCGTCACGTCGCCGAGCGGATCGGCGTCGAGCACGTCGGGCTGGGCTCGGACTTCGACGGCGCGACCGTCCCCGTCGAGGTCGGCGGCGTCGACGGCCTGCCCCGCGTCCTCGCCGCCCTCGAGGACGCCGGCTTCACGAGCGCCGAGGTCGACGCCGTCGCCTGGGGCAACTGGCGCCGCGTCCTCGGCGCCACCTGGCGCTAGGAGCCGCGCCGCGCGAGCGTGGTGGCCGCGGCGCCGAGCGCGAGCCCGAGCGCGCCGGCGCCCAGCGCGCCGCGGCGCTTGACGACCTCGAGCTGCAGCGAGCGGGTCTTGGCCTCGCCGCCGTAGGGGCCGTGCGCGCCGCGGTCGTCGTCGAGCGACGTGTAGAGGTAGTCGGGCCGCGACGGGTCGATGGGGACGTCGTCCTGCTGGCCCTTGACGTTCGTCCTGGCGAGGTAGCGGTCGCCCAGCCAGGGCAGCAGCTTGTTGCCCGCGATGATCGTCGCGGTGTTGCCGCCGACCCAGACCTCGCGCCGCGGGTGGTCGGCGGCGAAGAGGATCGCCTCGGCGGCGACCTCGGGCTGGAAGACCGGCGCCACGGGCCGCGGGCGCCTGCGCAGCGTCGTGCGCACCCACGTGAACTGCGGGGTGTTGAGGCCCGGCAGCTGCACCATCGTCACCCGCACGCCCGAGCCCTCGTGCAGCAGCTCGGTGCGCAGGCTGTCGGTGAAGCCGCGGATCGCGAACTTCGTCGCGCAGTAGGTCGCCTGCAGCGGGATCGCCCGATAGGCGAGCGCCGAGCCGACCTGCACGACCACGCCCCGGTCGCGCGGGCGCATCCGCCGCAGCGCCGCCAGGGTCCCGTGCACGAACCCCAGGTAGTTGACCTCGGTCACCCGCCGGAAGTCCTCGGGCGCGACGTCCCAGGACATGGCCAGCACCGCCGTCATCGCGTTGTTGACCCACACGTCGATCGGCCCGAGCTCCGCCTCGGCCCGCGCGGCCGCGGCCTCGACGGCCTCGGCGTCGGCGACGTCGGCCGGCAGCACCAGCGGCGTGCCGCCGGCGCGCCGCACCTCCTCGGCGGTCGCCTCCAGGGAGCGCTCGCCGCGCGCGATCAGCGCCACGCGGTCCCCGCGGGCGCCCAGCGCCCGCGCCGTCGCCCGGCCCACGCCCGACGACGCGCCCGTCACCACCACCGTCCGGCTCATGCGTCGCCCTTCGCGCCCGTCACCGTCGCCACGCCCGTGGCCTACCCCCGCGACCCGCGGCGCCACGCATGGCCCGCCGGCGCGCCCACTCGTCGCGCCGGTGTTTGGCGCAACACATGATCCGGATACACGGGCGCCGTGATCGCCAGCACCTCGCCGGGGCTGCTGGTGACAGCACAGGACCCACGCACGAGCGCGCACGCGAGCGAGCGAGGGGACGCGGAGCTGCTGCGCCGGTACGCCGCGACCCACGACCCCGCGCTCTGCGAACGCATCGTCGAGCGCTTCCTGCCCCTCGCCCGCTACGCCGCGCGCCGCTACGGCCGCGGCGGCGCCGAGCCCTTCGAGGACCTCCTGCAGGTCGCCTGCGTCGGCCTGCTCAAGGCCGTGCACCGCTACGACCCCGCCCGCGGGCACGCGTTCGCCAGCTACGCGCTGCCGACCATGCTCGGCGAGATCCGCCGCCACCTGCGCGACCGCTGCTGGACCGTGCGCCCGCCGCGCGACCTGCTCGAGCGGGCGCTGGTCGTCGACGCCGTCTCCGAGGACCTCACCACGACCCTCGGCCGCGCGCCCACCATCGCCGAGATCGCCGGCGAGCTCGGGCTCGGCGACGAGGCCGTGCTCGAGGCGCGGGCGGCGGCGAGCGCCCGCCGCGGCGTCTCGCTGAGCGCGCCGGCGTCCGGCAGCGACGCCGACGCCGAGGAGCGCACGCTCGCCGACGGCCTGGGGACCGACGACGACGGCTTCTCGCTGGCCGAGCACCGCACGCTGTACGAGCAGCTCAGCGCGGTGCTCACCGCCCGCGAGCGCACGGTCGTCACGCTGCGGTTCGAGCACGACCTCACCCAGCAGGAGATCGGCGATCGCATCGGCGTCTCGCAGATGCAGGTCTCGCGGATCCTGCGCGGCGCGCTGGAGAAGCTGCACCGCGAGGCGGGCGCCGCCTAGCCCGGCAGCGCGCCCTCGAGCATGAGGATGCGCCGCGCGATCGCGATCGTCGACGCGTAGGTCGAGTCCATGCCGAAGTAGTCCAGCCCGCGGGCGCCGAGCGTGCGCGCCTGCGTGTACGGCGTGTCCGAGGCGTAGTGGATGATCCCGAGGTCGAGCGGGAGCTTGGAGAAGTTCACCGCCTCGCCCGTCGGGTGGCGGTCGACGTCGGCGATCTCGTAGACGGCGTTGCAGAACGGCCCCGCCTCCATCTCGACCACGGTGAACGCCTCGCGGTAGTACATGTCCAGGTACTCGCGGTTCTGCAGGAACGTGGACTTGACGGTGACCGCGCGCTGGTTGTCCAGGCCCGAGCCGAAGAGCAGGTACGGCGCGATGTCCTCCACGCCGAACGCGTTGTCCAGCCAGTACGTGGAGCCCGAGTGCTCGTCGTGGATGACGCCGGAGATCATCACGTCGCCCACCGCGGCGTTCAGCGTCGCGGCCTTGCCGAGCACGTACACCGCCCGCAGCGTGTCGGCCGCGGTCGTGATCTCCCGCAGGATGTTGTAGGCCGCGAGGCCGAGCGGGTACTCGACGTTGACGATGACGCCGCGCGACTGCGCCAGCGCGTCGGCGTCGACGTCGCCCAGCCGCGGGTCGAACAGCTCGGGCCGGAGCCGGTCCAGCGGCATGACCTGCGCGCTGACGCGCAGGGCGGTGCGGCTCGAGAGGTGCGTCACGCCGGCCGCGCGCTCCTCGGCGCCCCGGGGCTCGAGCGCGGCGCGCCCGCAGTAGTAGAGGAAGTTCTCCCACGAGCCGCGGGTGCGGCCGGTGCGGAACCGCTCGAGCTCGTCGCGCAGGTCGGCGGGCCCCTGCTCCTCCAGCCACCGCACGACCTCGGCCTCGTGCGTGCGCGGGATGCCCGTCAGCAGGTTGGCCAGCGAGTGGGTGTTCGACGACACGAAGTACAGGGGCCGGTCGGCGACCCCCAGCTCGGCCAGCATGTCCTGCACGGGCGTCCACCAGCGGCGCGTCATCCGCGCGTAGCCGACGGAGCTGCCGCCGAGCATGCGGATCCGCAGGTCCATCTCGCGCCGGCCGACCTCGTCCAGGCGCGCGGCCAGCTCGCCGCCCCACGCCTCGTCCAGGCGCTCCCAGTCGCCCTCGGCCCCGCCGAGCGTCGACGCGCACGACGCCGGGTCGGGGTCGCCGTCGCCCAGGTCGGGCGCGGCGAGCAGGCGGCGGTGCAGCTTGTTCCACTCGAGCTGGTAGGCGACGAGCGTCGGGATCAGGTCGTCGAGGTCCGACGCGCTGGCCAGCAGCACCGCCATCGTCCCGCTGCCGTCGGCGTACCAGCGGCGGCGGCGCGCGGGCGCCTCGACCGGCGTCCACTCCGACAGCGGGCCGATCCCCGCGCGGGCGAACTGCTCGGCCTCCTGCCCCAGCACGACGCGGCGGGCGTGGAAGGCCTCGTCGGGCAGGCGGCGCGTGGCGTAGATGAAGGCGCCGAGGTCGAGCTCGTCGGTCGCCGCGAGGGCGTGCAGGCTCGACCCCATCGACTGGTGCGCCGGCTCGAGCACGCGCAGGCGCGTCTCGCCCGAGGACCGCAGCAGCGTCGTGTAGGTCCGGTGGTAGAGCTCGACCTCGCCGGAGGGCGCGAGCTCCTCGAAGACGGGCTGGGTGGTGGTGCGGACGCGAGGGACGGTCACGGTCGTCGCAGGATGCCAGAGCGCCCCAGCTCGGCGACCACGCCCTCGTGCGGGCCGAGCGCGAGCGCCCCGTCCAGCGCCTCCCCCGGCGCGCGCGCCGCGTCGGTGGAGAGCACGAGGGCGGCCCCGCCGCCGAGCGGCACGACCGCGGGCGCGCCGGTGAAGTTGATCGCGACGAGCACGCGCTCGCCGCCGAGCTCGCGGACGTAGGCCAGCACCCCGGCGGGCACCTCGTGCAGCATCGCCTGCTCGCCGTGGCGCAGGACCTCGCGCTCGCGCCGGAGCGCGAGCAGGCGGCACGTGAGCGCGAGCATCGAGCCCGCGTCGGCGGCCTGGGCCGCGACGCAGAGCCGGTCGGCGTCCGCCACGAGCGGGAGCCACGGCTCGCCGGTCGTGAACCCGGCGCCGGGCCCCGGCTCCCACGGCATCGGTGCGCGCTCGGGGTCGCGGCCGTCGACGTCGACCACGCGCTCGGGCGGGACGACGGCGTCGGGCAGGCCGAGCTCGTCGCCCTGGTAGACGAACGGCGTCCCGCGCAGCGTCGTGACCAGCAGCATCCCGGCGCGCGCCTGCGCGGGGCCGTGGCGCGTGGCGAGGCGCTGGTGGTCGTGGTTGCCGAGGAACCACGCGGGCCACGCGCGCTCGGACGACAGCGCGGTGAAGTCCTCGATCCCCCGGCGGAACGCGGCGGCGTCCCAGGGCAGGTGCAGGAACGCGAAGTTGTGGGCCAGGTGCAGCTGGTCGCCCGAGTTGAGGTACTCGAGCAGCCGCTCCAGGTCGTACAGGTACACCTCGCCGACCATCATGCGGTCCTCGTACTCGTCGAGCACCGCGCGGATGCGCCGCAGGCGGTCGTGGATCGTCGGCCAGTCCTCGTCGCGGCGCCGCTCGCCGTCGCGGTTGTCGCGCAGCTGCGGGTCCTTGGCGATCTTGTGGATGACGTCCATGCGGAAGCCGTCGACCCCGCGGTCCAGCCAGAACCGCAGCGTGTCGTGCATGGCGGCCTCGACCTCCGGGTTCTCCCAGTTGAGGTCGGGCTGCTGCGGCGTGAACGAGTTGAGGTAGTACTGGCCGGTCGCCTCGTCGAAGGTCCACGCCGGGCCGACCGCGTCGAACGACGAGCGCCAGTTGTTCGGCGGGCCGCCGCCGTGCGCCGGGTCCCGCCAGACGTACCAGTCGCGCCTGGGGCTGTCGCGGCCGGCGCGCGACTCCTGGAACCACGGGTGGCGGTCGGAGCTGTGGTTGGGGACCCAGTCGACCACGACCTTGATGTCGCGCTCGTGGCAGGCCGCGATCAGGCGGTCGGCGTCGGCGAGCGTCCCGAAGACCGGGTCCACGTCGCAGTAGTCGGCCACGTCGTAGCCGAAGTCGGCCATCGGCGAGCGGAAGAACGGGGAGAGCCAGATCGCCTCGACGCCGAGGGCCTCGAGGTGCTCCAGGCGCGCCAGGATGCCGGGGAGGTCGCCGACGCCGTCGCCGCCGGCGTCCATGAAGCTGCGGGGGTAGATCTGGTAGATGGCGCCGCGCTGCCACCAGGCGTCGTGCATGCGTCCGTTTCCTGCCCTGTACCGGAACCCGCCAACCTGGTTGGATCGGCGTGCGCCACGTCACGGAAAGGATCGCGGCGCGCCGGGCGTCCCCTCCCCTTGTCACAGCAGTTGCACCGACCAAGGAGCAGCAATGCACGGGGGAACGTGGATGCGCGGGGCCGTCGGCCTCGTGACGCTGGCCGGCGCGCTGGCGGCCGCGCCGGGGATCGCCTCGGCCGACGTCACGGCGTCGATCGCGGGCGACCAGATCGTCGTGACCGGCGACGCAGACGACGACACCATCTCGCTGCGCGAGCTGGGCTCGATCACCGACGGCCGCGTCTGGGAGATCAGGGGCGCGACGGCCGGCGCCGGCTGCACCCAGGGCGGCAACGGCGCCCAGTGCGACGACGGCAGGTTCCGCAACGCGGGCGCGGGTCCGTCGCGCAACTTCCAGATCAACCTCGGCGAGGGCGACGACGAGCTCACCTTCACCTACAACGACAACAACGACAACTCGGCGCCCTCGCTGGTGGACATGGGCCCCGGGAACGACACCGTCGACGACAGCTCCGGCGTGCCCCACACCGTGCGCGGCGGCGACGGCGACGACACGCTGGCCCTGACCGGGTTCGCCCCCGTGCTGCCCGGCGGCCCGCCGACCAGCGGCGACCAGCCGGAGGCCGTGACCCTCGAGGGCGGCGCCGACGACGACGTGCTCGAGGTCTCCGGTCGCGCGACCGGGGACACGATCCGCGGCGGCGACGGGTTCGACACCGTCTCGTACCTCGCGCGCGCGGGCGGCACGCCGGTGACGCTCTCGCTCAACGGCGTGGCCGACGACGGCGACCCGCGCGGCACGGGCGAGAAGGACGACCTCGGCAACGACGTCGAGCAGCTCATCGGCACGCCGGGCGCCGACGCCATCACCGGCAACGCGGGCGGCCAGACCATCGACGGCGGCCTCGGGACGGACACGCTCGCCGCGCTCGGCGGCGCGGACACCCTGAGCTTCGCCTCGCGCGGCACGGCCGTCACCGCCGACCTCACGGCGCTCACCACCAGCGACGGCGACACGATCGCGAGCTTCGAGCACCTCCGCGGCGGCGGCGCGGGCGACACGCTCACCGGCGACGGCGGCGCGAACACCATCGAGGGCGGCGCGGGCGACGACGTGCTCGACGGGCGCGGGGGCGTCGACGAGCTCCAGGGCCAGGAGGGCCTGCACGACCTCGCCGACTACAGCTCGCGGCCGGGGCCGGTGACGGCCTCGCTGGACGGCAACCGCGCCAACGACCCCGACACCGACCTGCTCGGCGTGGAGGACCTCCGCGGCACCGCGGCCGGCGACACGCTGATCGGCAGCGGCGCGTCCAACCAGCTCTTCGGGCTGGGCGGCGACGACGTGCTCGACGGCGGGCCGGGCGACGGCGTCCGCGACGTGCTCGACGGCGGCGACGGCACGCGCGACCGCGCCGACTACGGCGGCCGGGGCGACACGCTGCTGGTGCTCCTGGACTCGGCGGCGGGCGAGGACACGCTCACCGCGGTCGAGGACGTGACCGGCGGCCAGGGCAACGACTTCATCTACGGCACCGCCGCGGTCAACCACATCGACGGCCAGGGCGGCATCGACAGCGTCCGGGGCGGCCTCGGCGCCGACCAGCTCGAGGGCGGCGGAGGCGGCCCGGACACGCTGGACTACTCCGACGGGCGGCCCACGGGCATCACGTTCACCGTCGGCGGTGCCAACACCGACAACGACGTCGTGACGGGCTTCGAGCACATCCAGGGCTCGGCGTTCGGCGACACCATCACCGGCGGCCCGGGCAACGACGACCTCGACGGCGCCGGCGGCCCCGACGTCGTGCGCGGCGGCGCCGGGTCGGACACGGTCGCCGGCGGCCTGGGCAACGACACGCTGGACGGCGGGCCGGGCACGGCGCCCGACACGCTGATCGGCGACAGCCTCGACAACGACACCGCCGACTACTCGGCGCGCACCGAGGCGGTCATCGCGCGCCTGGGCACCGGCGACGAGCCGACGACGACGCTCGACGGCGACACGCTGATCCTCGTCAACAGCATCGCCGGCGGCAGCGGGGCGGACCGGCTGATCGGCAACGCCCGCAACAACGTGCTCGACGGCAACGGCGGCGCCGACAAGATCGACGGCAAGGGCGGCAACGACACGATGATCGGCGACGCCGGCAACGACGTCATCGGCCCGCTGCGCTCGTCCCCGCTGACGTTCTGCCAGTTCGTGCTCGGCCAGGGCAACGTGTGCACGATCAACTTCTTCGTGTCGAGCCCGCCGGCCGACGGCCGCGACACGATCAAGTCTGGCGACGGCAACGACATCGTCAGCACGGTCGACGGCGCGCTGGACAACAGCATCAACTGCGGGGCCGGCAGCGACTCGGCGGCGTTCGACCTGCGCGATCCGGTGCCGTCGACGAGCTGCGAGGCGACGTCGCTCGCCGCGGTCGACCAGCACCCGATCACGCAGCTGCGCGTGCGCCGGCCGAGCGGCCGCGTGCTGCGCGTCCAGGTGCGCTGCCCGCGCAGCCGGCCGCGCGCGCGCGC
>JACRMD010000399.1 GCA_016215085.1 Solirubrobacterales bacterium
GGCCACCGCGCCGTCGGCCTTGCCCCCGCCTCCGTTGGAGGCCGGGGGCACGTGGTCCACGTTGCCGACGATGAACGCGCCGCCGCGGGCGCCGGCCCACTGGCGCTCGCGGAAGGCGACGATGGCGTCGCGGGTGAAGGTGCGCAGGTGCTCCTCGGGGCCGAGCACGGTGCGGCCGAGCGGGTGGTCGCCGAAGCCGGCCTTGTCGATGAGCTCCTCGGCGACCGCCGACGGCTGGTCCTTGTAGCGCTGGATCTCCTGGATGACGACGCCGCGCTCGCGGTCGAGCTCGTCGGCGTCGAGCTTCGGGCGGCCCACGAAGTCGGTCAGCAGGTCGATGGCCTCCATGGCGGCCTCGGCGCGCACGGTGATGTGGAACGCGACGAGGTCGTGCGAGGTGTAGGCGTTGAGCGAGCCGCCCATCCGCTCGGCCGTCTCGTTGACCTTCTTGTAGTGGTCGTACTTCTCGCCGCCCTTGAAGACCAGGTGCTCGAGGAAGTGCGCCATGCCGTTCTCCTCGGGCCGCTCGGTGCGCGCGCCGGCGTCGAAGGCGACGAGGATCGTGGCCGCCCGGGTGCCCTCGAGGGCGACGCGGTGCAGGGGCAGGCCGTTGGGGAGGGTCTCGGTCGTGACGGTGGCCATCGCCTCGCAATGTACCTTGCAGCACCCCGCGCTCCGGCAGGATCCGGGCGTCCCACCGCTAACGTCGGTCGTGCATGGCGATCGTCGAACGGCACAAGGACGAGCTGGAGCGCCGCGCGGGCCCGCAGGACCGCGCGCCCGCGGTCGTCGAGTTCCGCGGTGTCACGAAGCACTACGGCACCGAGAAGGCGGGCCTCACCGAGGCGACGTTCTCCGTCCAGCGCGGCGAGTTCGTCTTCCTCGTGGGCTCCACCGGCTCGGGCAAGTCGACGCTCATGCGGCTGCTCATCAAGGAGCTCGAGCCGACGAAGGGGACCATCAAGGTCGCCGGCCGCGACCTCGCCGAGGTGACGCGCCGCAAGGTCCCGTACTACCGCCGCAACATCGGGATCGTCTTCCAGGACTTCAAGCTCCTGCCCAACCGGACGGTCTACGACAACGTCGCCTACGCCCTGCAGGTGACCGGCCACTCCCGCAAGGAGATCCGCAACCGGGTGCCGGACATCCTGCGCCTGACGGGCCTGTCGACCAAGCTGCACAACTACCCCGACCAGCTGTCGGGCGGCGAGCAGCAGCGCGTCTCGGTGGCGCGCGCGTTCGTCAACCACCCGCCGCTGCTGCTGGCCGACGAGCCGACCGGCAACCTCGACCCCGAGACCTCGATCGGGATCATGCAGCTGCTGTTCCGCATCAACCGGACGGGCTCGACGGTCATCGTCGCCACGCACGACGCGCAGATGGTCGACCGCATGCGCCGCCGCGTGATCGAGCTGCAGCGCGGGCGCATCATCCGCGACGAGCACTCGGGCCTGTACGCGCCGCGCGACATGAACACGGCCGAGTTCGGCGCGCTGCTGCGCGAGCCGGCACCGGCGCCGAAGCGCGTTGAGAAGGACCCGATCGACGAGCTGTGGGGCGACGAGGCGTGAAGCCCGGCTTCTTCGTCCGCGAGGCGCTGCGCTCGATCGGCCGCAACGCCATCCCGAGCTTCGCCGCCATGGCCTCCGTCCTCGTGACGGTGCTCGTCCTGGGCGTCTTCATCCCGGTCGTGCAGGCCACGACCGGCGCGGCCAACGAGGTCCGCGGCCGCGTCCTGGTCGACGTCTACCTGCAGAAGGACGCCACGCAGGCCGACATCGACCGCGTCCGCGACCGCATCCAGTCGGTCGAGACCGCGGGCAAGGTCGAGTTCGTCTCCAAGGCCCAGGCCTACCAGCGGGAGAAGGCGCGCAACCCGGAGGCCTACCAGCTGCTGGGCAAGAACCCGCTGCCCGACACCTTCCGCGTCACGCCCAAGAAGCCCGACGACGTGCTCAAGCTGCGCGACGCGCTGGCGCCCGCCGGGGTCAGCGGCGGCCGCACGCCGATCGACGAGAGCATCGAGAGCGTCAAGAGCTCCAAAGACGAGTCCACCAAGATCCTCACCGCCACCCGCGTGGTGAAGCTCGCGATGGGCGCGCTGGCGATCCTGCTGGTCATCGCCTCGGTGCTGCTGATCTCCAACACCATCCGCCTGTCGCTGTTCTCGCGGCGGCGCGAGGTCGAGGTCATGAAGCTCGTCGGCGCCACGGACTCGTTCATCCGCTGGCCGTTCGTCATCGAGGGCGTCGTGCTCGGCGCGCTGGGCGGCGTGCTCGCCGTGCTGCTGCTGGCCGTGGGCAAGATCGCGCTGGTCGACCCGCTGGCCGAGGACTTCGCGCTGATCGCCGCGCCGCGCACGATCCAGTTCGGCGTGCTGGCGGTCCTGCTGCTCGGCGCGAGCGTGCTCGTGTCCGCGGCGGGCTCCGGGCTGTCGCTGCGCCGCTTCCTGCGCGTCTGATCGGGCCCTTACCTCGGCCGCGTAGCCTGTCCGGCGGCCCATGATCACGCGCGTCCTCGCCACCGTCCTCACCTGCCTGCTGCTGCTGGGCGCCGGCGTCTACCTCGGCGGCCACCCCGAGGGCCTGCCCGGGCCCGTGCGCGACGCGCTCGTCGGCGACCAGGACACGCGCGTGGTCCAGGAGGCGATCGACGAGGTCCGCGACACCTACTACCGCGACATCCCCCGCGACCAGCTGGCCGACGAGTCGATCCGCGGGCTGGTCAAGTCCCTCGACGACCGCTTCTCGAACTACTTCGACCCCAAGGAGTACGCGCAGTTCAAGCAGTCCCAGGACAGCGAGTTCGAGGGCGTCGGCATCAGCGTCTCGCAGCACCCGCGCGGCCTGCGGATCGCCGAGGTCTTCGACGGCTCGCCGGCCAAGCGGGCCGGGATCGAGGCCGGCGACGTCGTGATCGCGGTCAACGGCCGCTCGCTCAAGGGCCGCTCGCAGGACCAGTCCGTGGCGCTCATCAAGGGCCAGCCGGGGACCGACGTCAGGCTCACGCTCCTGCACGACGGCAAGGAGCGCAGCGAGACGCTGACGCGCTCGACCATCTCGGTGCCGGTCGTCGCGTCGAAGATGGAGACGGTGGACGGGACGAAGCTCGGCGTCGTCCGCCTCGCGCAGTTCAGCTCCGGCGCCCACGCCGAGGTCTACGCGGCGATCCGCCGGGCGCTCGACAAGGGCGCCAAGGGCATCGTGTTCGACCTGCGCCACAACGGCGGCGGGCTGGTGACCGAGGCCCAGCTCGTGGCCAGCGCGTTCCTGGAGAAGGGCAAGATCGTCACGACCAAGGGCCGCTCGGTGCCCGAGCGGAGCCTCAGCGCCACGGGCGACGCGGTCGCGGGCAAGACGCCGCTCGTGGTCCTCGTCGACCGCGACACGGCCTCGGCGTCGGAGATCGTCGCCGGCGCCCTGCAGGACTACGGGCGCGCCGAGCTCGTCGGCACGCGCACGTACGGCAAGGGCGTCTTCCAGCAGGTCATCGAGCTCTCCAACGGCGGCGCGCTGGACATCACCGCCGGCCAGTACTTCACGCCCAAGGGCCGCAACCTCGGCGGCAAGGGCACGGCGCAGGGCGCCGGCCTGGCACCCGACGTCAAGGCCCAGGACGATCCCAAGACGCCCAAGGACGAGGCGCTGGCCACGGCGCTGCGCACGCTGCAGCGCGAGGCGGCGTGAAGCACGCGCGGCGCGGGCCCCAGCCGCCGCGGCGCGGCCGGCAGGCGCCGCCGCCGCCCGGCC
>JACRMD010000400.1 GCA_016215085.1 Solirubrobacterales bacterium
CCACGTCGTCGATGAGCATGCGGTCGGTGTGGTGGCCGACCGACGCGATCACCGGCACGCGCAGCAGCGCGACCGTCCGGCACAGCGTCTCGTCGCAGAAGGCGAACAGGTCGGCCAGCGACCCGCCGCCGCGGGCGACGATGACCACCTCGACCTCGTCGACGGCGGCGAGGTCCTGCAGCGCGCGGCCGATGCGCGGCGCCGCGTGGCGGTCCTGCACCGGCGCGAAGGCCCAGACGATGCGCCCGCCCCAGCCGCGGCGGCGCAGCCCGGCGACGATGTCGTCGCGCGCCTTGCCGCCCTCACCGGTGACGACGCCGACGCAGCGCGGCAGCGCCGGGCGCGGCAGCCGCTTCTGCGCGTCGAAGAGCCCCTCGGCGCCGAGCCGCCGGCGCAGCGCCGCGAGCTGCTCGAGCAGATCGCCTTCGCCGGCGACGCGCAGCGACGTCACGGCGAAGGAGAACGCGGGCGACGAGGTGCGCGAGCCGGGGTAGTAGTCGGGGCCGCCGGCGACGACCACCTGCGCGCCGTCGGCGAGCGCGCCGTCGGGCAGGCCGAGCCCCTCGAACGCGTCGCGCCACATCGAGCACGGGACCGCGCCGTCGCCGTCGCGCAGCTCGAAGTAGACCTTCGCGCGCGAGTGGCTGACGTTCCACACCTCGCCCACGAGCTGCACGCGGGCGCGCTTGCGCAGCTCGTCGCGGAGCTTGGCCGCGTAGGCGCCGACGGGGAAGGGGCCGGCGAGCCCGACGCCCTCGATGCCGGCGGGCCGCGGCTGCGGCTGCGCGCTCATGCCGTCGCCGCCGCCAGCGCGCGCACGACCGCCGCGCGGTCCTCGCCGCAAGGCACCGCGACGAGGGTCGTCGCGCCGGCGCGCTCGTAGGCGGCCAGCCGCTCGTCGAGCCCGGCGGGCGTCGTGGCGATCGCGGTGGCGTCGACCAGCGCGTCGCTGACCGCGGCCATCGCCCCGGCGCGGTCGCCGGCCAGCGCGCGCTCCTGCACCGCGCGGGCCGAGGCGCCGTGGCCGTGCTGCTCGGCGATCTCGACGTAGAAGTTCTTCTCCTTGGCGCCCATGGCACCCAGGTAGAAGGCCAGCCACGGGCGCACGGCGTCGCGCGCGCGGCCGAGGTCCTCGTCGACGGCCAGCGGCACGACCGGCGCGACGTCGATCTGCGCCGGGTCGCGGCCCGCCGCCAGTGCGCCCTCGCGCAGCGTCCCCAGCAGCAGCTCGGGCTCGGCCGGGTTGAGCATGAAGGGCAGCCAGCCGTCGGCGATCGCGCCGGTCTGGCGCACCGAGCGCGAGGCGATCGACCCGAGGTAGACCGGGATGCGGTCCTGCACCGGCGCGGCCAGGAGCTTCAGCGGCTTGCCGAGGCCCATGCCCTCGCCTTCGAGCGGCAGCTGCACCCGCTCGCGGGCGAGCACGCGGCGCACGACGTCGACGTACTCGCGCGTCCGGGCGAGGTTGCGCGTGAACGGCACGCCGTACCAGCCCTCGGAGACCTGCGGCCCCGAGAGCCCGAGGCCGAGCCGGAAGCGCCCGCCGGACAGGACGTCCAGCGTCGCCGCGGCCATCGCGGTCGCCGTCGCCTTGCGCGCGGGGATCTGCATCAGGCCCGAGCCGAGCCCGATGCGCTCGGTCTTCGCCGCCAGCCATCCGAGGACCGACACCGCGTCCTGGCCCCAGGCCTCGGCGATCCACGCCGAGTCCAGTCCAAGCCGGTCCGCGAGCACGGCCAGCTCGGCCTGCTCGTCGGCCGAGAACCACGGCCAGTAGGCGAGGAAGACTCCGGCGCGCACGGGCTGGCAACGGTAGCGGCGCGCGGGGACGGCGTAAGCGCCGGGGCGCCCGGTCGTTGCCGTGCGTGATGCGCCGCTCCTCCGCCCTCGCCGTCCTCGCCGCCGCCGTCCTCGCGCCGGCCGCCCACGCCGCCCCGGGCGACACCCTCCTGGTGTCCACCGCGCCGGGCCAGGCGGGGTTCCTCGACGGCCGCGACAACCGCTCCAACGTCGAGGGCGGCCACAACGTCAGCGCCGACGGCCGGTACGTCGCGTTCGCCTCGGACGCCGACGCGCTCCTGCCCGCGGGCGTGGGCAGCGCGTGGTCGCAGGTCTACGTGCGCGACCGGCAGACTGGCGAGACGACGCTGGTCAGCCGGCTCGACGGTCCCGGCGGCGCGCCGGCGCCCGGCGACTGCAGCGGCTCCTCGATCTCCGCCGACGGCCGCCGCGTCGCGTTCGTCTGCCGGGCCGGCCTCGTGCCCGAGGACACCAACGCCATGCAGGACGCCTACGTCCGCGACCTCGACGCCGGCACGACGACGCTGGTCAGCCGCCAGTCCGGCCTCGGCGCCGTCGGCGACGGGTGGGTCTCGCAGGCGGTCATCAGCGGCAACGGCGAGTACGTCGCGTTCAGCACCGACGCCACGAACCTCAGCGCGCTCGACGACGACGGCGCGCAGGACGTCTTCCGCCGCCGGCTCGGCTCCGGCGACGCCGTCGCGCTGGCCAGCGTGCCCACCGGCCAGCCCGGCACGCCCGGCGACTCCGACCGCATCTCGATCTCCGACGACGGCAACCGGGTGGCCTTCGCCGGCAACGCCACCGGCCGGCACCTCCAGGTTGCGATCGACGACACCAACGGGCACCGCGACGTCTTCGTCCACCAGTTCTCGCCGGCGGCCACGACGCTGGTCTCCACGCGCGACGGCCAGGCGATCACGCAGCTCGACGGCAGCTCGGACTTCCCGAACCTCAGCGGCGACGGCGCCTACGTCGTCTTCGAGTCCTCGGCCACCAACACGGGGACCGCCGACGCCGACACCGCGCTCGACGTGTTCCGCCGCGCGCTCGGCTCGGCGCAGGTCGTGCTCGTCAGCCAGCCTGACGGCATCGCCGGCACCGCCGACGGCGCCTCGCGGGTCGCGTCGGCGAGCGACGACGGCTCCGTCGTCGCGTTCACCACCACCGCCGCGAACCTGGGCGACGGCGACGCCGACGCGACGTCCGACGTCCACGTGCGCCGGATCGGCACCGGCGACACCGAGTGGGCCAGCCGCGGCGACGGCGACGCCGGCCCCGCGACGGGCCCCGAGGGCGGCGCCTACAGCCCGTCGCTGAGCGGCGACGGGACCGTCGTCGCGTTCGACGCCGGCGAGGGCGCGCCGCTGCTGCCCGGGCTGGGCGCCGACTTCTCGCGGATCTTCGTCCGCACGCTGACGGGCTCGCCGCGGCGCACGACGCTGCTGTCCCAGCCGCCGGGGGAGGGCGGGCTGGCCGGGGCCGGCGGCGAGAACGAGTCGTGGGCCACGACGGGCGGCGCGATCAGCGCCGACGGACGCCTGGTGGCCTTCATGTCGCGGGCCGACGGCCTGCTGGCCGGCGACGACGACCTCGTGGTCAACGGCTACGTCCGCGACATCACCACCAACGACCTCACCTTGGTCACCCGGGCCGACGGCGCGGCGGGCGAGCCGCTCCACGCCGACGCCCGCGACCTCGTCCTGAGCGCCGACGGCCGCCGCGCCGCGTTCGTCACCGACGCCGCGCTGGACCCCGCCGACGCCAACGGCAAGCCCGACGTCTACGTCCGCGACCTCGCCGCCGGCACGACCGTGCTCGCCAGCCGCGGCGACGACGGCGCGATCGGCAACGGCTTCTCCCAGCTTCCGGCGCTCGACGCCGACGGCTCCCGGGTGGCCTTCTCGTCGAGCTCGTCGAACCTGGCCGACGGCGACGACGACGCGCAGGGCGACGTCCACGTCCGCGACCTCGCCGCCGGCCGCACGCTGCTGGCCTCCGCCACCCCGGGCGGCGCCGACGGGGACGGCGCCAGCGGGCAGCCGTCCATCAGCGCGGACGGCACGCGCGTGGCGTTCGAGTCGCGCGCCAAGGACCTCGGCGACGGGGACGCGGACGCGACCTCCGACGTGCACGTCCGGGACCTCGCCGCCGCCACGACGACGCTGGCCAGCCGCGCCGACGGCGCCGGCGGCGCGAAGGGGACCGGCGACAGCCACGGCCCGTCGCTGAGCGCGGACGGCACGCGGGTCGCGTTCACGACCCAGGCCCCGCTGGAGGCGGCCGACACGGGCGCCTCCAGCGCCTACGTCCGCGACCTCGCGGCCGGGACGACGACGTACGTCAGCCGGGAGTCGGGCGCGGGCGCCTCGTTCGCGTCGGTGCAGCGGCCGGTGCTGTCGGGCGACGGGCGCACGGTCGCCTTCACTGCGGGCGGGCTGCTCGCGATCGACGAGGAGGCCTCGACCGTGATCACGCGCGACCTCGTCACGGGCGAGACGGCCCGCGAGGCGCGGGCGCCGGGCGGGGCGCTCATCGCGGCCGCGTCGCTCACGCC
>JACRMD010000401.1 GCA_016215085.1 Solirubrobacterales bacterium
CAGGGGGCCGGAGCGCAGGTAGGCGGGCTGGGTCTGGGCGCAGTGCTCGCGCACGTGGCGGCGCGCCGCGGAGATGGCGCGGTAGGCCGCGTTGGACTTCGGCGCCAGCGAGAGGTAGATCGCGCACTGGGCCAGCGCGTGGATCGCCTCGGGCATGCCGACGTGCTCGACGGCCTGCGCGGTGGCGACGGCGACGACGAGCGCCTGCGGGTCGGCGTTGCCGACGTCCTCGGAGGCGAGGATGACCATACGGCGGGCGATGAAGCGCGGGTCCTCGCCGCCCTCGACCATCACCGCGAGGTAGTACAGCGAGGCGTCGGGGTCGCTGCCGCGCGTGGCCTTGATCCACGCCGAGGCGAGGTCGTAGTGCTGGTCGCCGGCGCGGTCGTAGCGGACCGCGCGGCGCTGCAGCGCGCTCTCGGCGACCTGCATCGTCACGGCGCCGGCGCCCGCGGTCTCGCACGCGAGCTCCAGCGCGCCGAGCGCCGTCCGCGCGTCACCGCCGCTGCGGTGCGCGAGGAACTCGACGACCTCGTCGGGCACCTGCGCGGCGCCGCACGCGCCGCGGTCCATCGCGCGGCGCAGCAGCGCCTCGAGGTCGCCAGAGCTGAGCGCGCGCAGCTCGATGACCTGCATGCGCGACAGCAGCGCCGAGTTCACCGAGAAGTACGGGTTCTCGGTCGTCGCCCCGATCAGCGTGACCAGGCCCTCCTCGACCGACGGCAGCAGCGCGTCCTGCTGGGCCTTGTTGAAGCGGTGGATCTCGTCGAGGAAGAGGACGGTGGGGCGGGCGGGCCCGGTGCCCTTGCGGCGCTCGCGGGCGCGCTCGACGACCTGCGTGACCTCGGCCTTGCCGGCCTGCACCGCGCTGAGCTCCTCGAACGCCGCCGACGCGCCGCGCGCGACGATCCGCGCCAGCGTCGTCTTGCCCGAGCCCGGCGGTCCGTGCAGCACCATCGAGAACGGCTTGCCGTGCTCGATCGCCACGCGCAGCGCCGAGCCCTCGGCCAGCACGTGGTCCTGGCCCACGAGCTCGTCGAGCGTCCGCGGGCGCATGCGCGCCGGCAGCGGCGCGTCGGGGGCGACGGGCTCGTCCCCGGGCAGCTGCTCGCCCGCGTCGAAGAGGCGGTCCATGGAGGTCAGCGTAGGCCTAGGACGGGATGGGCAGGCCCGCGAGCCACGCCACCACCCCGGCGGCGCCCGCGCCGAGCAGCACCGGGACGACGCCGCGGCGCAGCAGGAGCAGCGCGATCGCGGCCGCGGCGAGCACCGCGACCTGCCACGCCTCCTCGAGGGCCAGGGCCAGCGGGACGGCCGCGCCGAGGATCGCGCCGATGGACGCCGGGCCCGCGCCGTCGAGGAACGCCCGCGCGTCGGCGTTCTCGCGCAGGCGCGTGAAGTGCCGGAAGCCGCCGAGGATGAACGCGAACGACGGGCCGAACGCCACCGCCGAGGCCAGCAGCGCGCCGCCGAGACCCGCCGCCGCGTACCCGACGACGGCCACCGTCTGGACGACCGGGCCGGGCGTGAGCTGCCCGAAGGCGACCGCGTTGAGGAACTCCTGGTCGGTCATCCAGCCGTGGTGGTCCACGGCGTCGGCCTGCATCAGCGGGATGATCACGAAGCCGCCGCCGTAGGAGAGCGCGCCGACCTTCAGCGCGGTCCACGACAGCGCGGGCAGCGCCGCCGAGCCCGCGAGCACCACCGGCCAGGCGCCCGCGACGTCCCCGCGGCGCAGCAGCAGCTCGCCCACGCCGCAGAGCAGCAGGACGACCACCACCCACGGCCCGGCGAGGGCCGCGGCGACCGCCCCGAGCAGGATGTAGGCGATGGTCCGCGCCGACGGGTGCGGGCGGACGAGCCGCAGGCCGGCGTCGACCGCCACGGCGGCCACCGCGGCGCCCGCGCCCGCGCCGAGCGCCAGCAGCCACTCCGGGGGCGCGTCGCCCAGCGCGGCCGCCGCGAGGGCGAGGATCATCAGCAGCCCGGGGACGATGAACGCCAGGCCGCCGAGCAGCGCGCCGGCCGGCCCGCCGGCGCGCCGCGCCGTGTAGATGGACAGCTGCGTCGAGGCCGGGCCGGGCAGCAGGCCGCATGCCGCGTTGGCGTCCTCGAACTCCCGGCTGGACATCCACCGCCGGCGGTCGACGACGAGCTCGCGCAGCAGCGCGATGTGCGCCGGCGGGCCGCCGAACCCGACCACGCCGATCCGGCCCCACTCCCGCAGGACCGTGGGCAGCGGGGCGGGCACGCGCGAACAGTAGCCTGCAGGCGCATGGGCCTGGAGGAGTCCGCCGTCGAGCTGCTGCAACGCCTGATCCGCCATCGCACGGTGAACCCGCCGGGCGACGAGCGACCCCTGCAGGAGGAGCTGGCCGCCGACCTGCGCGACGCCGGCTTCGAGGTCGAGCTCGCCGGGCGCACCGAGGCGCGCCCCAACCTCGTCGCCCGCCTGCGCGGGCGGGCGGAGGGGCCGGTGCTCTGCCTGCTCTCGCACTGCGACACGGTGCTCGCCGATCCGGGCGAGTGGCAGCGCGACCCGTGGGGCGGCGACCTGCACGAGGGCGACGTCTGGGGCCGCGGCGCGCAGGACATGAAGTCCCAGACCGCGGCCGAGGTCGCGGCCGCGATCGACCTCGCCCGCTCCGGCTGGCGGCCCGCGCGCGGCGACCTGCTCGTCGTCTGCGTCGTCGACGAGGAGACCGGCGGCGAGGAGGGCGCGATCTGGCTGACCGAGACGCACCCCGACCTCGTGCGCTGCGACTACCTGCTCAACGAGGGCGCGGGCACGGTGATCCCGGTCGGCGACGAGCGCGTCTTCGGCGTCTGCACCGCCGAGAAGGGCGTCTTCCGCTTCACGCTCACCACGCACGGCGCCGCCGGCCACGCGTCGATGCCCAACGTCGCCGACAACGCGCTGCCCAAGCTCGCGCCGCTGCTGCAGGCCTTCGCCGAGCGCCGCCCCCAACTCGACGTCACCGAGGCGCCGCAGGCGCTGCTGGACGCCTTCGGCCTCGACGGGCTCGAGGCGCTGCGCGAGAAGGACCCCGCGCTGGCCCTCTTCGTCGAGCCGATGCTCAGCGTGACGTTCGCGCCGACGATCGTCTCCGCCGGCGAGAAGATCAACGTCATCCCGCACCGCGCGTTCGTGAAGGTCGACTGCCGCGTGCCGCCCGGCCTGGGCCGCGACGCCGCGCAGCGCCGCATCGAGGAGGTGCTCGACGGCCTCGACGGCTACGACCTCACCTTCGACGAGGAGGTCGTCGGCCACGGCTCGCCGGTCGACTCGCCGCTGATGGACGCCATCCGCGGCTGGGTCGCCGCGGAGGAGCCCGGCGCCCGCGTCGTGCCGACGATGCTGCCGGCCTACACGGACTCGCGCGCGTTCCGCGACGCGTTCCCCGACTGCGTGGCCTACGGGTTCTTCCCGCAGCGCGAGCGCAACCTGTACGAGATGTGGTCCATGGTCCACGGCAAGGACGAGCGCATCGCGGTGGCCGACGTCGGCTTCGCCGCCCGCGCCTACCAGGCGATCGCCAAGGAGCTGCTCGATGGCTGACAAGGTCCGCCTCGGCGGCATGGCGCTGCGCAATGGGCTGCTGGTCCACGGGCCGACCTCGTGGGCGGTCGCCGCGCGCCGCGCCGACGGCACGATCGGCGTCGCCTCCGGCCGCAAGCCCAAGCTCGGCGGCGACGCGATCGGCGCGGTCCCAGGCGCGCGCGGCGTGGCCCGGCTGGCCGAGGCGATGCTCGTCCTGCCGCTGGCCAAGCGCGGGCTGCCCGAGGCCAGGCTGCCGTGGCAGGACGCGCGCGTGGTGGGCGCGGTGACCGCCGCCACGCTCGGCGGCGCGCTCCTGCGCCGCCGCACCCGCGGGCCGGCGGGCGAGGCCGCGATCGCCGCGCTCTCGTTCCTGCCCTCGGTGGTCGCGCTGCGCGGCGGCGACCTGGCCGCCTACCACGGCGTCGAGCACAAGGCGATCGCCGCCTACGAGCAGGACCGCGACGATGCGCGCGACGCGGCCAAGGAGCACGACCGCTGCGGCTCGCACCTGATGGCGCCGATGCTCGCCAGCAACATCGCCGGCACGGCGCTGCTCAAGCGCGTCGTCGAGAAGCCGGGCCCGGTCGCCGGCGGCGCGGTCGCGCTGGCCAGCGTCGGCATCGCCGTCGAGGTCTTCGCGTGGGCCGAGCGCCACGACCGCTCGCCGCTGACGCGGGTGCTGCGGGCGCCGGGCCACGAGCTGCAGCGCGCGCTGGGCACCCGCGAGCCGACCGAGGAGCAGCTCGAGGTCGGCCGCGCGGCGCTGGCGGAGATCCTGCGCGCCGAGGGCGCGTCAGCGGCCGCCTGAGCCGAGCACCGCGCCGGCCAGCGCGTGCCAGCCGGCGCGCACGGTCTCGAGGTCCATGCCGCGCCCGCGGCGCTGGTGCAGGAAGTGCTCGGCCGACAGGGCGGCCAGCAGCGCGTCGGCGAGGTACTCGGTGCGCGGGCCCTCGCCGAGCGCCTGGCGCAGCAGCACGCCGAGGTGCGTGCG
>JACRMD010000402.1 GCA_016215085.1 Solirubrobacterales bacterium
GACGGTGGCGCCGGCCTCGTCGAGCTGGCGCTCGATCGCGAAGCGCGCCGCGGTCGTCTGGTCGTCGACCCGGTCGAGCTGGAAGGACTTCTGCGAGTAGTACGTGACGGCGCCGAGGACGAGCATCCCGGCCGCGGCCAGCGCCAGCAGCGTCGCGACGAGCCGCGTGCGCAGCGACACGGGCTACCGCCTCGGGACGCGCAGCGCGTACCCGACGCCGCGCACGGTGTGGATCAGCGACGGGCCGTGCTGGTCGAGCTTCTTGCGCAGGTAGCTGATGTAGGTCTCGAGCACGCGCGCGTCGCCGCCGAAGTCGTAGTCCCAGACGTGGTCGAGGATCTGCGCGCGGGTGAGGACGCGGCGGGGGTTGAGCATGAGGTAGCGCAGCAGGCGGTACTCCGTGGCGGTCAGCTCGACCGGCCGGCCGGCGCGGGTGACCTCGCGCGTGTCCTCGTCGAGCTCGAGGTCCTCGAAGCGCAGCGTGCTCGAGTCCGGCTCGGAGGCGCCGGTGCGGCGCAGCACGTTGCGGATCCGGGCGACCAGCTCCTCCAGGCTGAAGGGCTTGGTCATGTAGTCGTCGCCGCCGGTCGTCAGCCCGCGGAGCTTGTCCTCGGTGGCGTCGCGCGCGGTGAGGAAGATGATCGGCACCTGGCCGCGGTCGGCCCCGAGCCGCTCGGCGACCTCGAAGCCCTCCATGTCGGGCAGCATCACGTCGAGCACCATCACCTGGGGGCGGAAGTGCTCGACCTGCGCCAGCGCCTCCTCGCCCGTCCCGGCCGAGGCGACCTCGAAGCCCTGGAAGCGCAGGGCCATGGCGACGACGTCGACGATGTTGGGCTCGTCGTCGACGACCAGGACGCGGTTGACGGGCTCGGTGGCGGTGCTCATCGCAGGGACATGGTCGGCCTCGAACCTTGGAGGTTCCTGAGTCCGCCCTGGGAGCTTGCCCGATCGCACCGGAGATCACTAGAGTTGACGATCGTCAACTGTGATGGAAGACCAGCTCGTCGACCTCAGCCGCCACCTCGGCGACACGATCCGCAGCCACCGCACGGCCCGCGGCATGTCGCTGGGCGACCTCGCGCGCGCGTCGGGCCTCTCCAAGACGATCCTCGCGCGGATCGAGGGCGGCGCGGGCAACCCGTCGGTCGAGACGCTGTGGCGGCTGTCGCGCGCGCTGCACGTGCCGCTCGGCGCGCTCGTGGCCGAGCCCGAGGCCGCGCGCACGCGCGTCGTCCGCGCGCGGTCGGGCGAGGAGCTGCGGGCCGACTCCGGCATGGGCGCCTGGCTCGTGCATGCCGAGGGCCAGGAGCGGCGGATCGAGGTCTTCGACATCGAGCTGCCGCGCGGCACCGACCACGAGACCGGCCCGCACCTGCCCGGCACCGAGGAGGTCGTGCTCTGCGTCAGCGGCCGCGTGGCGGTCGGCCCGCTGGGCGAGGAGGTCGGGCTCGGCCCCGGGGACGCGGTCGTGTTCACCGCCGACGTCGGCCACCGCTACCACGCGCTGCGCGACACCCGGACGGTCTGCTGCATGCTCTACCCGGCGGCCCGATGAGGGGCGCGGCCGGCGGCCCGCAGGCGACGGGTGGGCCGAGCGGCCCGGCGGGCGCGCTGCGCGGCGCCTCCCAGCCGATCGTCGCGGGCGCGATCGCCTCGATCGTCGGCTTCGCGGGCTCGGTGACGGTCGTGCTC
>JACRMD010000086.1 GCA_016215085.1 Solirubrobacterales bacterium
CCCTGCGCGTCCGCGGCGTAGTTGAGGCGCACCAGGCGCGCGAGCTCGCGCAGCGGCGCGTCCACCGGCGCCGCCCGCGGCACGACGCGCGCGAGGTGCGCCGCGAGGTCGGCGGCGTGCTTGGTCGCCGCGTGGTGGGCCACGGCGAGGTCGCGGTTGACCAGGCCCATCGCCGGGTCGTAGGCCTCGAGGTCGGCGGCGAGGGCCGCCGCGTCGACCGGCCGCGGCCGCGACTGGCCCCCGAAGTTGTCGGCCACGAGCAGCGGGTAGCTCTCGGCCGTCACCCAGCCCTCGGCGCCGTTGTGGTCCAGGACGTAGGCGGCGCGCCCGCAGGCCATCGCCTCGTGCACGACGCGCGCCTTGCCGAACACGACGTCCGCGTCGTTGAGGACGCGCTCGGGCGCCATCGTCGGCGGCTCGCCGTGCTTGCCCACGTGCCGCAACCGCACGCCGGCGCGCTCGCACGCGTCGCGCACGACGCGCAGCCGCTCGCCCGTGAGGTAGTTGCCCAGGGCGAGCGCCACCGCCGGCCGCGGGCGCAGCGGCAGCGTCGGCTTGAAGCGCTCGGTGTCGATCGGCTGCGTGAGCCGGACGACCTCCACCGGCTCGGCGAGCCCGCGCAGCCGCTGCTCGACGCGGTCGTAGAGCGCGACCGCCAGCGCGGTGACGCCGGGCAGCTGCGGCGGCAGCTGGAAGTCGAACAGGTCGCTGTGGCCGACGAAGACCTGGGGCGTGCGCGGGTGGGCCGCGGCGAGCTCCGCGGCGACAGCGGCGTCCTGCACGACCAGCACGTCGACGGGCTCGGGCAGCTCGCGCACCACCCGCAGGCCGAGCGCGGCGGCGTGCTCGGCCATCGCGCCGTGGTCGAGCGCGTGGAGCCAGACGTCGTGGCCGAGCCGCTGCAGGTGCTCGGCCACCGTCACCGCGTAGGTCTCGCTGCCGCCGGCGTGGGCGAGCGTCGCCGTGGCGAGCGCGATCCTCATCCCGCCGCGGCCTCCTCGCGCACCGGGTCCACGCTGAGCAGGGCGCGCGCCTCCGCGGGCGTGGCCAGGCGCCGCCCCGCCGCGAGCCCCAGCACCGCGGCCCGCGCCACGAGCGCCTCGTTCGTCGCGGGCTCGCCGTCGAGCAGCGGGTTGTCCTCCAGCCCGGTGCGGACGTGGCCGCCCATGGCGACGGCCAGCGCGTTGGCCGGCAGCTGGAAGTCGCCGAGGCCGGCGGCGGCCCAGGCGGTCCCCGGCGGCAGCGCGTCGACGAGCGCGACCAGCGACCGGGCGTCGGCGGGGGCGCCGTTGGGGAAGCCGAGCATGAGGTTCGCGTAGCGCGGCGCCGGCGCCAGGCCGTCGCGGACCAGGCGGTGCGCGAGGTGCGCCATGCCCAGGTCGAAGACCTCGAGCTCGGGCCGGATCCCCGCGGCGGCCATCCGCCGCGCGAGCTCGTGCACCGTCGCGATCGCGCTGACGCTCGGGCCCGTGGAGAAGTTCAGCGAGCCGAGCGTGAGGCTCGCCATGTCCGGGCGCGCCTCGCCCTCGAGCGCCAGGACGTCGGCGCGGCGGTCGACGTCGGCGACGTCGCGGCCGCTGGTCGTCGCGCACACCACGATGCCCGGGCAGCGCCGGCGCACCTCGACGACGAGCTCGGCGGTCGCCTCGCGGCGCCAGTCGGGCCGGCCGGCCGCGTCCCGCGCGTGCAGGTGGACGACCGTCGCGCCGGCCGCGAAGCAGCGCTCGGCGTCGTCGGCGATCTCCTCGGCCGTGAGCGGCACGTGCGGGACGCGCTCGCGCGTGGCGACCATCCCGGTGAGCGCGGCGTTGACGACCAGCGGCGGGTAGGGCGTGCGCGGGTGCGCCGGGTAGGGGAACGCCACGGGCGGGACCGTACTGCGCCGCTCAAGACCCCGGCCCGGCGGCCGACCACGTGGACACCGTGGAACGTGGCCTCTACATCGCTGCTGCCGGGATGCTCACGGAGATGGTCCGCCAGGACCAGATCTCCAACGACCTGGCCAACGCGGCGACGCCGGGCTACAAGGCCGACCGGGCCGCCCAGCAGAGCTTCGGCTCGATGCTGCTGGCCAACAGCGCGACGGGGCAGTCGATCGGCAGCCTCGGCGCGGGCCCGCGCATCGCCGAGCAGGTCACCGACCTCACGCCCGAGGCGCTGCGGACGACCAACGAGCCGCTCGACCTCGCGATCGCGGGCGAGGGCTTCTTCGCGGTGCAGACGCCGGCCGGCGTCCGCTACACCCGCGGCGGCGCGTTCCAGGCGGCCAACGACGGCACGCTGGTCGACCAGCTGGGCAACAAGGTGCTCGGCACCGACCGCCGCCCGGTCCAGGTCCAGGCCGACGGCACCGTCGACGCCAAGGCCGTCGGCATCTTCGCCCTCCGCGGCGCCACCAAGGCGGGCGACGGGCTCTTCACCGGCACGCCGGCGGGCGCCGCCACGGGCGAGGTCCGCACGGGCGCGCTCGAGGGCTCGGGCGTCGACGCCGCGCGGACGATGGTCGACATGATGGCCTCGATGCGCGCCTTCGAGGCCGGGCAGCGCGTGATCCAGACGATCGACCAGACGCTGGGCCAGGCGGCCGGCGAGGTCGGACGTCTGTCGTAGTCGCCGCTCAAGGTCATTCGGCCCCGGTCGATCACCGGGGATGACGAAGGAGCTACCGAAGGCTGGACCGCCCGTTGGCGGAGGCCGGAGCTCCACTCCCTCCCTCGAGGAGACCCGGAAACTTGTTGGAAGGCATGTACACGGCGGCCGCCGGGATGGCGGCCCAGCAGACGCGGCTCGACGCCGTCGCGAACGATCTCGCGAACGTCAACACCACGGGCTACAAGCACGTGCGTGTCGCGTTCCGCGACCTCGTCTACGCCGACGCCGGGTACGGCGGCAACCAGGGCGTCCAGCTGGGCGCCGGCGCCGCTGCGCGCACCGTGGGCCGCAGCCTCCAGCAGGGCACGATGCAGACCACCGGCCAGCCGCTGGACCTCGCGATCAGCGGCCCGGGCTTCTTCCAGGTCCGCCTGGCCGACGGCCGCACCGCGATCACCCGCGACGGCGCGCTGGGCCTCGACGGCCAGGGCAACCTCCGCCTGCACACCGGCGAGCTGCTGCAGCCGCCGGTCAAGCTCCCCACCGGGACCGACCCCGAGCGGGTGGCGATCGGCCCGGACGGCACCGTCACCATCGACAAGAAGTCGGTCGGGAAGATCCAGCTCGTCGACGTTCCCGCGCCCGGCGCGCTGGACGGCGGCCCCGACAACACGTTCCTGCCGACCACCGGCAGCGGCGCGATCCGCAACGCGGCCGCGACGACCACGATCCAGCAGGGCGCGCTGGAGAGCTCGAACACCGACGCCGCCGAGGCGTTCACGAACATGATCGAGAGCCAGCGGGCCTTCGAGCTCGCCAGCAAGGCGCTCACCACGCAGGACGAGATCCTCGGCATCGCCAACCAGGTGAAGAAGTGAGCGGCCTCGCCCCCATCGACCGCTCGCTGCTGCCCGCCGACGTCCGGCAGGGCACCAAGGCCGACCAGGAGCGCTACACGGCGGCGCTGTCCTTCGAGCGCCAGCTCGTCGAGCAGCTCGCCCAGCAGCTCGCGGACACGACCAAGCCCGCCGGCGACGACCAGCAGGCCTCCGCGGCCACGGAGCACTACCGCCAGATGCTCCCCGGCATCCTCGCCGACGCGGTGGCGCAGGGCGGCGGCCTCGGCATGGCGCGCAACCTGTACGACTCGATGAAGCAGGGCGGGGCGTGACCGCCGTCGCCCTCACCCACGGCGTGCCGACGGCGTTCGGCTCGATCCTGCTCCAGCACCTCGACGCGCAGCTGCAGTCCGCGCGCCGGCTGCTGGACGCGGTGCTGCGCCAGGGCAAGGCGATCCGCGACCGCGACGTCGACGGCGTGCTCGGCCGGCTGGCCGAGATCCAGGCCGAGATGGAGCGCCGCGGCGCGCTCGAGCGCGACCGCGCGAAGATCCTCACCCACGCCGCACCAGCTCGGCGTCCCCGCCCACGCGGTGACGCTCGACGCGCTCGGCGCGCTGATCGCCGAGCACGAGGCGCTGGCCGCCAAGGGCCGCAGCGCCGAGCTGCGCGGGATGCTCAGCGAGGTCCAGCGCGAGCACACCATCAACCGCGCGCTCATGCGCCAGGAGCTGGCCTTCCTGTCCCACCTGACCCGGATGCTCGGCGTCGAGGGCGAGGACGTCGGCTACCGCCCGCCCAGCGAGCCCGGCGCCACGATGCGCGCGACCCTCGACCCCGCCGCCGCCGGGCCGTTCCAGGCGCGGCGCGTCCTGGACCTCGAGGCGTAGGCCATGACCTCGACCTTCCACGGCATCAACACGTCCCTGCGCGGCCTGCTGGCCCAGCAGCGCGCGCTGGACGTCACGAGCCACAACATCGCCAACGCCGACCGCGCCGGGTACACGCGCCAGGAGGCCGTCCTCGCGGGCGCCCCGGCCGTGCACCTCCCGCTGGGCTCGCTCCAGGACGGCGCCGGCGCGTTCCTCGGCTCGGGCGTGGAGGTCCAGGCCTACCGCCGCATCCGCGACGACTTCCTCGACCTCCAGTGGCGGGCGCAGAACATGTCGCTCGGCTACGACGAGGCGACGGCCCAGCGTCTCGGCCAGGCCGAGGACGTCCTCGGCGAGGGCACGCCCGGCTCGCTCGGCGCGCTGCTGGACAGGTTCTGGTCCTCGTGGCAGGACCTGGCCAACAACCCCGAGAGCGGGTCCGCGAAGGCCGCCGTGCTCGGCGCCGCGCAGACGCTCGCGGGCCGCTTCAACGCGCTGGACGCCGACCTCTCGTCGCTGACGGCGAACATCGCCGCCGAGTACAACGGGCTGGTGGGCGGCGCCGGCCCGGTGCAGGCGGCCGCCACCGAGATCGCGCGCCTGAACGCCTCGATCACGCAGGCGGTGCAGGCCGGGCAGCAGCCCAACGACCTGCTCGACCGCCGCGACGAGCTGATCGACAACCTCAGCAAGCTCGGCCAGGTCTCCGTCACCGACCTCGGCAACGGGACGCTGCGGGTGAACTTCGGCGACGCCGCCCAGCCGCTGGTCGACGACACGACCGTGACCTGGCCGCAGGCGCTGACCGCCGCCACCGGCGGGCGCCTCGGCGCCCTGCTGACCGCGAGCCAGACGACGATCCCCGGCTACCGCGCGGCGCTGGACGCCATGGCGAGCCAGGTGGCCACCGCGGTCAACGGCGCGCACCCGACCGCCGTCTTCTCCGGCGCCACCGCCGCGTCGCTGGCCGTCGTCGCGACGCCCGGCTCGATCACCGCCGGCTCGTCGGGCGCGGCGGGCGACAACGCGGTCGCCCGGGCCATCGGCGCGCTGCGCGGCGGCGCGATCGACCAGGCCTACGCCACCTTCCTCACGCAGGTCGGCTCCGACGTTGCCGCCGCCCAGGGCGGCCAGGCGACCTCCGAGGCCGTCCTCGGCGCCGTCAGCGACCGCCGCGCCGCGGTCGCCGGCGTGTCCATGGACGAGGAGATGACCAACATGGTGCGCTTCCAGCGCGGCTACCAGGCGGCCGCCCGCGCCATGTCGACCATGGACGACATGCTCGACACGCTGATCAACCGCACCGGCCGGGTGGGCCTGTAGCCATGGCGATGCGTGTCACGCACAACGTCATGTCCAACCGGCTGCTGCAGGACCTGCGCGCCGGCTACGGCCGCCTGTCCGAGACGCAGTCGCAGATCTCGTCGGGCAAGCGCATCCACAAGCCCTCCGACGACCCGCTCGCCGCCGGCCAGGCGCGCCTGCGCAAGGTGGACCTCGAGGCCGTCGACCGCTTCCGCGCCGGCGCCGACCAGTCCACCTCGCGGCTCCAGGCCACCGACACCGCGCTCGGCCACCTCACCGACATCCTCACGCGCGCCAAGGAGCTCGCCGTCCAGGGCGGCAACGGCTCGCTGAACGCGATCGACCGGCTGCGCATCGCCGACGAGATCGACCAGCTGGCCAACTCCGCCAAGGACGCCGTGTCGGTCCGGGTGGGCGACGCCTACATCTTCAGCGGGCAGGCCACCACGACCGCGCCGTACGCGACCGCGACCGGCGACGCCTTCCAGGGCGACCCGGCCGGGACGATCGTCCGCGACGTCGGTCCCGGCGTGGCGGTGCAGCTGAACCCGAGCGTCCCGACGGTGCCGTCCGGCACGGCGACGCTGAGCGGCCGCGCGCTGCTGGGCGACGGGACCACGGCCAACGACGGGCGCATCCTCGACGCGCTC
>JACRMD010000403.1 GCA_016215085.1 Solirubrobacterales bacterium
AGGCGCGCCGGCGCGAGGCCTCGCGGCGCCGCGAGGCGCGCCTGGCCCAGGCCGCCTGAGCCGCAGCGCGCGCGAAGGGGCCAGGCCCCCAACGTGAACTCAACATTCCGCGGCGCGGCGTGAAGGGGCGCGCGGGACGAGAGGGGCCAGGCCCCCAACGTGAGCTCAACAATCCGTGACCGGCGCCGCGAAGCGCCGGTTTCGGGTACAACCGGGCGGTCACCGACGGTAGGGGAACCTCGATGCGCCGACCACTGCTGGCCGCGACGGCGGCCGTGCTCCTGATCCCGGCCGCGCCCGCTCAGGCGCGCGGCGTCACCGCGCGCGTCATCGGCGAGCCGGCGACCACCAAGCGCTCGGTCGTCGTGCCGGTGGCCGCCGGGTCGATCGAGAAGCTGGTCGTGCCGCGCAGCGGGCTGCGCGGCCGGTACGGGCGGATCGCCGCGAGCTCGCTGCGCCTCGGCGACACCGTCACCGCCACCGTGCGCAGCGTTCGCGGCGGCCGGGCCCGCGCCACGCGGGTGAAGGTCGTGCGGCGCGGCGCGGCCCCGGCGTTCGCCACGCTCGAGCGCCGCCGGCAGGGCGCGCTGGCCACGGTCCGCCAGGCCATCGACGCGCTGCCGGCCGCCGGCCGGTCGGCCTCGGAGGGCGGCGAGCCCGCGCAGCAGCGGGCGCGGATCGTCGCGGCCCGCTACGACCTCAACATCATCGTCGCGTCGCTCGACGAGCAGGCCGCCGCGTTCGGCCGCCTGCTGCCCGGCGTGCGGGAGGCGCCGCGGGTCGCGGCGCGGGTCACCGAGGCGCGCGACGCCACGCGGACCGCCTCCACGCAGCTCCAGGACGCCGTCACCCAGCTCGACGAGGCGCTGCTGGCCGTCGGCGGCGACAGCCCCGAGCCGCTGCCCGTCGACGTGCTGGGGACGGTCAGCCAGGTGCTCGACACGGCGGTGCAGGTCCTCGACGGGCTGGGCCTCCCCGGCGTGGTCGGCGGCAACCCGCGGTAGCGTCCCGCGGCGCATGAAGCTCGCGACGTTCCTGCCGCCCGGCGGCACCGATCCCCTGTCCGGCGAGGTCCGCGACGACCGCGTCGTCGCGTTCGGCGACGGCTCGACCGTGCTGGACCGCCTGGCCTCCGGCGACCGCAGCCCCGCGACGGGCGACGCCTACGCCCTGGACGAGGTGACGCTCCTGGCGCCCGTGCCGCGCCCGCGGTGCATCTTCGGCATCGGCCTCAACTACGCCGCCCACGCGGCCGAGCAGGGCAAGGACCTGCCCGAGCGCCCGATCGTCTTCATGAAGCTGCCGTCGAGCGCGGCGGCGCCCGGCGCGGACGTCCGCTGCCCGGAGGTCGTGCGGCGGCTGGACTACGAGGGCGAGCTGGCCGTCGTCATGGGCGCCGGCGGCGCGGTGGCCGGCTACGCGGTGGCCGACGACCTCAGCGCCCGCGACCTGCAGCGCCGCGAGCCGCAGTGGACGCGCGCCAAGGGCTTCGACGGCTCGTGCCCCTTCGGCCCGTGGATCACCACCGCCGACGAGGTGCCCGACCCCGAGGCGCTGCGGCTGCGCACGTGGGTCAACGGCGAGCTGCGCCAGGACTCCTCCACGAGCGACCTGATCTTCGGGATCGAGGCGACGGTCGCCTTCCTGATGGAGACGTGCACGCTCGAACCGGGCGACGTGATCCTGACCGGCACGCCCTCAGGCGTCGGCATGGCGCTGGACCCGCCGGTCTTCCTGCAGTCCGGCGACGTCGTGCGCATCGAGATCGAGCGGCTGGGTTCGATCGAGCACCGCGTGGCCTGACCGCCGCCACGCGCGGCCCTACACTCGCCCGGATGCTCCGACGCGCCCTGGTCCCCGCCGCGCTGCTGGTCCTGCTCGCCGCCGTGCCCGCCGCCGGCGCCGCGAAGAACCCCTGGATCGAGCAGCGGCCGCTCAACATCGCCCACCAGGGCGGCGAGGACGAGTTCCCCTCGAACACCATGTACGCCTTCAAGCGCTCGGTGCGCGCGGGCGCCGACATGCTCGAGCTCGACGTCGGGGTCACCAAGGACGGCGAGGTGGTGGTCATGCACGACACGAGCGTCGACCGCACCACCAGCGGCAAGGGCCTCATCTCCACCAAGACGCTGGCGCAGATGCGCAGGCTCGACGGCGCCTACTGGTTCGCGCCCGGCGGCGACGACGCGTACAAGCACGACCGGTCCAGGAGCGCCTACCGCTTCCGCGGCGTCGCGACCGGCAAGAAGCGCCCGCCCCGGGGCTTCACCGCCAAGGACTTCCGCGTGCCCACGCTGCGCGAGGTCCTCAGGGCGTTCCCCAAGACGCCCATCAACATCGAGATCAAGGGCCGCACCAAGGACGAGCACCCCGACGAGTACGTGCAGAACGCCGAGGCGCTGGCCGGCGTCCTCTCGGGGACCAGGCGCCGCGACGTCATCGTCGTCTCGTTCCAGCAGGACGCGGTCGACTACTTCCACAACCTGGTCCCCAAGGTGCCGCTCGCGCCGGGGATCAACGGCAGCGCCAAGTACCTGCTGGGCAACGAGAGCCCGGGGCCCGGCGTGGTCGCCTTCCAGCTGCCCATCACCTACACCTTCCAGGGCACGAAGCTCGACATCACCACGAAGGACAACGTCGCCCGCGCCCACAAGGACGGCTACGCGTGGCACACGTGGCTCTCCAACGACGGCGAGTCGCCCGCGACGTGGCGCAAGCTCATCGACTGGTGCGTGGACGGCGTCATGACCGCGCGCCCGGTCGCCTTCGAGCGCCTGCTCAAGCGCCACAAGCGGCCCGCGAGCTGCTGAGCGGATCCTTCGGTGGCGGCCGAAGCGTCGGCGCGCCACCATGGCGGGCATGGAGCGTGACCTGCCCGCCGTCGCCGCGCTGATCGCCGACCCGTCGCGCGCGGCGATGCTCGACGCCCTGCTCGGCGGCACGCCGCTGGCGGCCGGCGAGCTCGCGCGGCGCGCCGGCGTCGAGGTCGCCCGGGCGCTCGAGGCGCTGGCCGCGATCGCGCCGGAGCGGCGGACGACGACGCTGCGCGCCTGGCGCCACGGCGAGGCGCTGCGGACCGCCCGCTCCTGCTACGACCACCTCGCCGGCCGCGCGGGCGTCGGCCTCGCCGACGCGCTCGTCGCCCAGGGCGTGCTGCGGCCCGGCGACGGCGGCTTCGCGATCACGCCGCGGGGCGCCGACCGCCTCGGCGAGCTCGGACTCGACGTCGGCGCCGTGCTGGCCGCGCGCCGCGCCACCGCGCGCGCGTGCGTCGACTGGTCCGAGCGCCGGCCGCACGTGGCGGGCGCGCTCGGCGCCGCGCTGCTGGACGAGCTGCTGCGGCGCCGTTGGGTCCAGCGCCGCCCGGAGGGGCGTGCGCTGCGGATCACGCCGGCCGGCGAGGAGGGCCTTGCCGGGCTCGGGGTGCGCCTGCCCTAGTGCTCGGAGATGACGCGGTCGATCAGGCCGTACTCGACGGCCTGCTCGGGCGTGAAGAAGCGGTCGCGCTCCATGTCGGCGTGGACCTGCTCGACCGGCTGCCCGGTGTGGTGGGCGTAGATCTCGTCGATCTTCTCGCGCGTCTTGAGGATCTCGCGCATGTGGATCTCGATGTCCGTGGACTGGCCCTCGAAGCCGGCCGACGGCTGGTGGATCAGGATCCGGCTGTTGGGCAGCGAGAAGCGCTTGCCCTTGGCGCCGCCGGTCAGCAGCAGCGAGCCCATCGACATGGCGATCCCGCAGCAGATCGTCTGCACGTCGGGCTTGATGAAGTTCATCGTGTCGTAGATCGCCAGCCCCGCGTAGATCGACCCGCCCGGCGAGTTGATGTAGATGGAGATGTCCTTGTCGGGGTCGGACGACTCCAGGTGCAGGAGCTGGGCGACGACGAGGTTGGCGATCTGGTCGTCCACTGCCTGGCCGAGGAAGATGATCCGCTCGTTGAGCAGGCGCGAGTAGATGTCGTACTCGCGCTCACCGCGGGCGGAGCGCTCGATCACCGTCGGGACGAGGGGCATGCCCGCAACATAGCGGGCAT
>JACRMD010000190.1:0-2310 GCA_016215085.1 Solirubrobacterales bacterium
CGCCGGGTGCGCCGCGCTCCTGCGTCCCGGCGGCGTGCTCTTCCTCGCCACCCCGAACCGCTTCTCGCTGGGCCTCGAGCCGCACGTCCGGCTGTGGGGCGTCGGGTGGCTGCCCCGGAGCCTCGCCCCCCGCTACGTCCGGGCGGTCCGCCACGCGCCCTACGACCACGTCCGCCTGCTGTCCGGCCGTGCGCTGCGCCGCATGCTGTCGGCGCCCGGGCTGGAGGTCGACATCGTGACGCCGCCGGTGCCGGTGGCCACGCAGCAGATCTACCGCGGCATCGAGCTGCGGCTCGTGCGCCTCTACAACCGGATCCGCCGCCGGCGGCCGGCCCGGGCCGCCCTCCGGCTCTTCGGACCGTTCTTCCACGTCTTCGCAACCAAGGAGCACCACTGATGCGCATCGCCTTCGCCGGCCTCGGCTGGGCCGCCCGCGGCTTCCACCTCCCCCCTCTGAAGAAGATGGCCGACGTGACGGTCGTCGGCGGGTTCGACAGCTCCGAGGAGCAGCGGAGCACCTGGACCAAGGAGACCGGGCTCCCGGCCTACACCTCGCTGGACGAGACGATCGAGGCCGAGCGACCGGACCTGCTGGTCATCGCCACGCCGCCGCACTCACACGCCGACCTCTGCGTCGAGGCCGTCGAGCGCGGGCTGCACGTCTTCTGCGAGAAGCCCTTCGTGATGGACCTCGACGAGGCCGATCGCGTCATCGCCGCGGCGAGCGCCGCCGGGCGCGTCGTCACCGTCAACCACGAGTTCCGCGAGAAGCCGATCTTCCGCGCGGTCAAGGAGCAGATCGGCGGCGACCGCGCCGGGCGCCTCGTGTTCTGTCAGATCTGGCAGCTCATGGACCTCGCACCCTGGGACGAGCCGGTGGCGTGGCGGGCGGCGATGCCCAACCGGACGCTGTTCGAGGGCGGCGTCCACCTCGTCGACCTCCTGCTCGACGTGTTCGGGGAGCTGCCGACCGGCGTGTTCGCCCGTCACTCCAGCGGCCTTGACGAGGAGCGCGAGGCCGACGCGGTCCACCTCGTCACGCTCGATTTCCCCGGCAACCGCCTCGCGCAGATCACGATCGACCGCCTCTGCCCGGCGGGCACCCGCTACGTGGAGGTCCGCGCCGACTGCGAGCGCGCCTCGCTTCGCGCGTCGCTGGGCGGCCGCGCCATGGTCCAGATCGGCAAGAAGCGCGCCGAGAAGACCGGCATCCGCATCGACGTCGGCTCCGGCGGGCTCGCGTGGATGGAGGAGGGCCTGAAGCGCACCAAGCTGGCGACGAACCCGCGGCAGGCGGGCATGCATGCGACGGGGGCGCTCATGCGCAAGATCGTGGACGCGATCCGCGCCGGGACGACACCGCCGTCCAGCGCGCAGGACGCGCGCGACGTCCTGGCGATCATCGAGGCCGCGTACGCGTCGGCCCGCACCGGGGCCCGCGTCGAGCCGGCCTACGAGCGCCGGCCCGCCGCGCAGCAGGCGGGCTAGGAGTCGGCCGCCGCGGGCGCGTGGTCCTGGACGACCAGGCGCCGCGCGCGCGCGCCGGCGCGCCGCAGCGCGAGATATCCGGCGCCGCCACCCGTGATGACGCGCCGGAGCAGGCGCGGCGCGCGCACGTAGTGGGCGTCGACGCGCGGGAGGTCGTGCAGGTCGCCCCCGGGCCGCGCGAGGCCCAGCCTCGTGGCGCAGGCCGATGTGTAGGTCGCCCGCACCACCTCGTGCGCCGGCCCCGTGGGCCGGGCGCCGTAGGGGAAGGCGTAGCTGACGACCGGACCGCCGGCCAGCGGCTCGAGCAGGGCGCGCGAGCGCACCAGCTCCTCCTCCAGCGCCGCGGGCTCGATCACGGACAGCGGGGCGTGCGCCATGCCGTGGGAGCCCAGCTCCCATCCCAGGCCGGCCAGCTCCCGGAGCTCGCCCTCGCCGGCGAGCGGTCGCGGCTCCACGCCCGGGGGCTGGGTCGGCCAGTCGCTGCGGCCGCCGATGTGGCCGGTGACGCAGAAGACCGTTGCGCGCATGCCGCGCTCGCGCAGCAGCGGCGCCGCTTGGCGGGAGACGCTCGCCAGCCCGTCGTCGAAGGTGATCGCCACCGCCCGCGGCGGCACCGTGCCGCCGGCGAGCGCAGCCGCGAGCTCGGCCATGGTCAGGATCGTGGCCCCGGCCTCCGCGAGGACGTCGAGGTGCTCCGCGAACAGCGCCGGCGGGATGCAGAGGGGCGCCGGACCGTCCTCCACCGCGTGGTAGGTCAAGATCAGCGCGCCGCTCATGCCTGCGCCACCTCCGCGGCGGCCGCCGCGCGCGCGGCGGCGGCGA
>JACRMD010000190.1:2356-8119 GCA_016215085.1 Solirubrobacterales bacterium
GCCGGAACCGCTCCAGGTAGGTCCGCCGGGCCACCGCGCCGAGCTCCTGCCGCCGCCGGGGCTCCCGTGCCAGCTCGGCGACCGCCTCGGTCAGCTCGGAGGTGGTGCGGTAGCCGATGGCGCAGGGTGCCAGCGCCACGAACTCGGCGAGCGCGCCGAAGTCGCGGACGAGCGCCGGCGTGCCGCGTGCGAAGGCCTCGACCGGCACCAGACCGAACGACTCGTGCCCGACGGACGGCACGACGGCGGCGAGCGCCCCCCGGTACAGCGCGTCCAACCCGCCGGCGTCCACCCAGCCGAGCAGCCGGACGTTCGGGAGGCCGGCCGCCCGCGCCCGGATCTCCGGCTCGAGCTCGCCCGTTCCCGCGATCAGCAGGTCCACGCCGGGCAGCTCGCGGAACGCGTCAGGGAGCGTCGCGGGACCCTTGATGTCGGCCAGGCGGCCGGCGAAGAGCACGTAGGGGCGGGGGTGGTCGGAGGGCGGCGCCGTCTCCCCCGGGTCCTCGACGAAGTGCGGGAGCTCCTCGATGCGGACGTCCCCGGCGAACCTGGCGTGCAGGCGCGCCGACGTCGCGCTCGGGACGATGAGCGCGTCGAGCTCGCGGACCGAGCGCGCCAGCAGCCCGGTCGCGCGCCACGGCTGCGGCGGCCGCCGATGGCGCAGCGAGCAGCGCACGCAGTGCGGCTGCTCGCAGACGCGCCGGCGGTCCTGCCACAGCACATGCATCGGGCACACGAGCCACTGCTCGTGAGCCGTGTAGAGCTTGATGCCGTCTCCGAGCGCCAGGGCGGCCGGCCCGCCCAGGAGCGACGGGTTGTGGAAGTGCACGACGTCGAAGTCGTCCGCGAGCGCGGCGGCGAGCTGCGGGCGGGCGAGCAGCGGCCGTCCGGTCAGGTACGTCACGGTGGGCGACACGCGACCGGCGTCGATCGCCACGAGCCGGACGTCGCCGTCGCGGTCGGCCGGCGGGTGCTCGTCGCCGCCGAGCGCCGTGTAGCCCTCCCGTGAGTGGACCACGGTGACCTCGTGCCCGCGCGCGGCGAGCGCCCGCGCGAGGCGCTGGACCTGGATGCCGTCGCCCCCGAAGCTCCACGGGGGGTAGAAGGTGGTGGCCAGCGCGAAGCGCATGGTCACCGGCCCGCGGCGACCGCCGCAGCGATCACCTCGCGCAGCGCCTCGGCCGCGCGGTCCCAGCTGAGCGTGGCGACCCGTGCGCGGCCCCGCTCGGCCAGGGCCGTGCGACCGGCGTCGTCGGCGAGCAGGCCGGCGAGGGCCTCCTGCAGAGCGTGGGCGTCGGACGGCGGGAAGTACACGGCGGCGTCGCCCATGGTCTCGCGGTGCGCCCGGATGTCGCTGAGCAGCACCGGCGCGCCGCAGGCCGCCGCCTCCACGGCGGGCAGCCCGAACCCCTCTGCCAGCGACGGCTGCACGACGACCGTCGCTGAAGAGAACAGGCAGGCCAGCAGCTCGTCGGAGACGAAGCCCGGCGTGAGCACGTGGCCGTCGAGCCCGCTGGCGTCGATTCGCGCCCGCACCGCGCCCGCCGCCGAGTGGTAGGGATCGCCCTCCAGGTCGCCCGCGACCACCAGGGGCGGGGCCTCCGGGTCACGCCGCCGCAGCGCGGCGTACGCGTCGACCAGCGTGACGATGTCCTTGTGCGGGCTGATGCCACCGGCGTAGAGGACGAACCGGCGGTTGCCCGCAAGGCCCAGCGGCTCGAGCTCGGGCACGCACGCCGCGACGGGACGGGGCCAGAACCTCGCATCGGCCGCCTCGGGCACGATCGCCAGGCGCTCGCGCGGCAGGCCGAACCGCTCCGCCACCAGGTCCTGGGAGGTCTGCGACACCGTGAACACCCGGGCCGCGAGTCGGACGGCCAGCGACTCCTTGCCGTACCAGAAGGTCCGCGCGCGCCAGGACGGGACGGTCAGCTCGGGCAGCTCGCGGGCGATCACGTCGTGCACGCCCACGACCGTAGGAACGCCGACGACGGGGAAGTAGGTGTAGAGCGAGGGAAACACGAACGCGTCCAGCCCGGCGCGGCCCACCGCGACGGAGAGGCGCAGCAGGTCGCTCGGCGGCCGGTTGGAGGAGGCGGCCGCACGCTCGCCCGCCGGGTCGCGGAGGCGTACGCGCCGGACCCGCGCGCCCGGCGGCACATCGTCGAGCCGCTCGCCGTCGCCGGCGAAGAGCACGTACTCCGTGTCCGGATCGAGGGCGACGAGGCGCGAGACGACGTTGCGCCCGAATCGCCCGAACCCGCGCCGGTTCGCCCAGCTCGTGGCGTCCACGCCGACCCGCATGCGAGCCCTCACCGGACTCGCAGGATGCTGCGCCCGCCGCCGAATGCCGAGCCGACGGCCTCGCCGGCCGCCCAGACCGAGAGGTAGACGAGCACCAGCGGCGTGGCGGCGAGGAACCGTGCGCGGTGCCGGCGCTTGCGGAACACCGTCCGGGCGATCCGGCTGTACATCAGGGGAACGATGAGCGGCGCCCCCAGCACGTACAGGACGCGCTTGGAGCCGAGCTCGGCGTTGCGCATGCCCGCGTGCGACCGCGCGTAGTGCCAGCGCTGCGAGCAGAACTCGCGGAAGCCGAAGTCCTTGAGGTGCACGAGGGTGGCACGCGAGTCACTGTGGAAGCCGAACCCCTCGCCGGCCAGGTGCGGGTGCAGCCAGGTCTCCCACATGCCCTGTCGCAGGAGGTCGTCCATGGAGGCGATGGCGGCCCGATCGTACGACACGTTCATCCCGGTGAGGGACTCCGCGGGCCCATCGGGCAGCGGCTCCATGTGCTCGGCGTACTCCACGAAGAAGGGCGCCCAGTCGCGCAGGCGCCGCGTCGCGCCGTTGCGGACCGGGCCGCCGACGACGGCATGGCCCGCCGCGTGCTGCGCCAGCAGCGACTCCGCCCAGCCGGCGCGGACGACGCAGTGGTCCTCGATGACGGCCACGTAGGGCGCGGCCGCGTCGGCGATGCCCGCGGCCCGCAGCTCGGGAACCGCCTTGGGCTCGTCGAAGGACAGCAGCTTGACCTTCGGGAAGCGCTCGCGCACGTGGCGGCGGGTCCGCTCGTCCGTCCAGTCGGCGACGACGACCTCGGCGTCCGGAGCCTGCTCCGCGAGCGAGCTCAGGCAGGCGTCGAGGTACGGCAGGCCGTTGACGGAGGCCACCACGACGGACAGCGGCGGGGCGGTCGCGCCGCTCATCCGCCGCGCAGGGCGTCGAGGTGGCCGCGCGCCTCACCGAGCGCCCAGGCCACGTTGAACACGAGCAGCAGCGGCAGGGCCCGGATCGCAGCCATGCGATGGCGCCGCCGGCCCTGGACGGTGCGCAGCATGCGAGCGGTCAGCAGGAGTGGCACGATCGGGGACGCGAGCACGCCGATCGCGTTCCGCCCACGCCCGAAGAGCGCGCCGCGCTGACGGCCGTGCGCGCGGCCGTGGTGCAGCCGCTGGCGGACGAAGGGCCTCACCCCGCCGGACCGCCCGAGGCGCACGACCATCGACGGCGAGTGCCACAGCGAGGCGCCGCGCGCCGCCATGGCGCGGTGGACGACGGGCTCCCAGAAGCCGTCCGCCCAGGTGTCCGCGACGTCCTCGAGCAGGCGCCGGTCGTACGACGCGTTGTCGCCGGGCAGGTCGGGGTTCTCCCGCGGCGCGAAGGGCAGCATGTCGGGCGAGTAGCGGGCGAAGTACTCCGCCCAGTCCGCCGCCCGAAGGTCCGACCCGGGCTCGATCGCGCCCGCGACGACGTAGCGGGTGCGGTGCGCGGCACGGACGCTCGGAAGCCAGTCGTCCGCGGGGATCATCGGGGAGATCGTCAGCGCGACGACGTCCCCGCGGCTCCGCCGGATGCCCTCGGTCCACAGCTGCGGGACCAGCGCGCCCTCCAGCAAGACCCACTCGGCCCAGCGAAAGCGCTGCCGCAGCTCCGGGGGACTCGGCGCCGGCTCGCACACGATGACCTGCGCGCCGTCGCGCTGGGGCTCGAGCGCCGCCAGGCAGGCCTCCGGCGACGCCGTGCCGGTGGACCCGATGACGACGGTGAGGTCCGTGGTCGGCGACGGGTCCGTGATCTCCGTGAGCGGGTGGCCCCGCACCTCATCGTGCACCGCCGGCTCAGGCATCGTCGCCGGCGACGTTCACCTTGGCGGTGGCCAGGGTGAAGGTGCCCATCAGGTCCGGCGCGGCAAGCACCTCGGCCGCGGCACGAGGCGGGCGGTCGGCGTCGATCCTCCGCCAGCGCATCCCCAGGGCGATCCCCGGCAGGATCGATGCCGCCGCCGCCAGGTAGTGCAGCATCAGCAGGCCGAGGCCGACCACCGCGAGCGCCGTGCTCTTGGTCGCCAGCAGCCAGACCAGCCGGGAGTTGACGCGGGCCAGCCCGAGGACGGAACCGGTGGCCACCGCCGCTGCGACCGCCGCGGGCGCGAGCGCCGTCAGCAGGACGGCGGCGAGGGCCACCAGCGCGGCGCCGGAGGCGAGCACGGAGAGCAGAGCGCTGACCCGGTGCGACCACCCGAGGTTGAGGTGCTTGTCGGGTGAGCGCTTGAGCGTCATGAGCGCCGTCCACGGCACGCCGCGGTGGGCGAAGTCCGTCCTCAGCATGCTGCGCAGCGTCCAGCGCTTGAGGTGCTTGCCCTGGATGCTCGGGTCGAGGTCGATGCGGTGGCCGGCGGCGGAGAGCCGCATGCCGAGGTCGATGTCCTCCACGGAGGGCACGGCGAAGCGCTCGTCGTCGAAGCCCGCGACGGAGAAGAACGCGTCCCGCCGGACGGCTCCCAGCCCGGCCCAGAACGTCGCGACGGGCCCAGCGGCCTCATGGTGGACGTGGTGGTGGAGCAGGTTGCGGAAGCGGGACACGAGGCTGAGGTCCTCGGGCTCGTCGTCGTAAGAGCCGAACACCGCGGCCAGGCCCGGATCGGCGTCGAGCCTCTCGCGCATGCGCCGAAAGGCGTCGGGGCGCACCAGGACGTCGGCGTCGACGAAGACCAGCACGTCCTCGGTGGCCATGGCAGCGGCCGTGTTCCGGGCGAAGGCCGGCCCCGCCAGGGGCGGATCGGTCACCACGAGCAGCCGCTCCGGCGGCTCGTCGGCCTCGCGGATGGCCTGCAGGCAGCGGCCCAGCGTCGGCGGCTCGTTGGTGGCCGGCACGATGACGGTCAATGCCGTGCCGACTGAGGCGGGGCGGGAGGCGGCCGCCGCCGTCCCGGTGGTGCCCTCGACCGCCGGCGGTGCTGCCAAGGGCAGGCCCTCGATCCTCTCCATGGAGTAGCAACGTGCGCACGGGGATCGCGTCTTTCGTGGTCAAACGCGTTCTCCTACGAATCTCGTCCAGCAGGCGAAAAAAGGACCAACTCTGCGGATCCCGACAAGTTGCTGACGTACGCAACCGTTCCTCCCGCATGACCAGTCCCGTCGTCCCCATGGAGGATGGCCCGGGCGCACCGGCCACGGACGGTGAGGCTGCGCCCGGTCTGCCTTTCGTGGTGCTCGGCGGCGGGCCGGCAGGGCTGACGGCGGGCTATTTGTTCGCCAAGGCGGGCCACAGGGTGATCGTGCTGGAGGCCGACGACCAGGTGGGCGGGCTCGCGAAGACGGTCGTCGACCCCGAGGGCTTCCGCTTCGACCTCGGCGGCCACCGGTTCTTCACCAAGAACCAGGAGGTCGACGACCTCTGGCACGAGATCATGGGCGACGAGTTCCTCAAGCGCCCGCGGATGTCGCGCATCTTCTGGCGCGGCAAGTACCTCGACTACCC
>JACRMD010000372.1 GCA_016215085.1 Solirubrobacterales bacterium
CCGGCGCCGGCGGCCTCGCGGGCGGCGGCCGCGTACCGCTCGCGCACGGTCTCGCGGAGGTCCGCGCCGGCCGGCGCGGAGGACGCGCAGCAGGACTTCGTGGTGGTCAGGTCAGCCATGCGATCAGCTCCTCGAGGGCGTCCTCGGCGGGGGAGTAGTAGGCCCACCGGTGGCGGCGGCGCACGTCGACCAGGCCGGCGTCGACGAGCTTGCGCAGGTGGTGGGAGAGCAGCGACTGCTTCATGTCGAACAGCGCGACGAGCTCGCACTGGCACACCGCCTCCGGGCTGCGGCGCAGCACGTCCAGGATCCGCACGCGGACCGGCTCGGACAGCGCCTTGGCCACCGCGGCGAGGCGGTCGGCGTCCAGCGCCGGGTCGGCGCCGACGGCCGGGGCGCAGCAGCGCGCCGCGGTGGGTCCGGGAAGGGTGGGAAGCGGCGAGGTCATACCAACGTCTGTTGTTGTGAGATCACCGTACCGGAGCGCCGGAGTCAGATCAAGATCTGTCGATGCGATGTCTTGCAGGCCCAGCGGACCGCCGGCCCGGGGACCTCACGGCCGCCAGACCGACACGGCCATCCGGCTGCCGACGGGGACCCCGGTGCTCCAGGTGGCCGCCACGGCGCGACCGTCGGAGCTGGCGACCAGCAGCGACGGCGCGTGCGGCGCGGGCTGGTCGGGGCCGCCGCCGGCCGGCCGCACCAACAGGGTCGGGCCGGGCACGACCGGCGGGTTGGCGAACGCCAGCGCGAGGACCTGGTCGCCGGCGCGGGTGGCGGTGACCGGGACCAGCGCGTCGGCCACCGGCTGCGGCGCCGAGGCCACGCCGTCGGCGCCGACGGCGCTGCGGAGGACGTCGCCGCGGTCGTCGTTGCGCTCGGCCCAGCTGACGCTGCCCGAGCCGTCGGGCAGCGCGACGGCCGCGGTGGCGTACGCGGTCGCCGACGTGCTCAGCTGCTGCGGCGCGCCGAAGCGCCCGCCGGCCAGCGCACGCGCGACGACCGGGCCCGGCGTGTCGCCGGCCATCACGTCGGCGGTGCAGCGCCCGGCGACCCAGCTCGCCAGCCCGCGACCGGCCCGCGACACCGAGAGCGAGAACCCGAGGACCTGCCGCGGACCGAGCGTGGTGCGGGTCGTGAAGCGGCGGCCGCCCGGGCGCGTGCGCAGCACGACGCTGTCGCACGGGCTGCTGACGTACGCGGTGCCCGCGGCGTCGAAGGCGGGGACGGCCGGCGTCGCCTGCACCGGGATCACCAGCCGCGGAGCGCTCAGCCGCGCCGCCCGGCCGAAGCGGTGCCCGGCGGTGCGCCACGCCACGCCCGGTGTCGTGAACGCCTGGTCGCCGCGCGCCGGCGGGATCGCGGCGAAGGTCAGCAGGACGTCGCGGTCGGGAGCGACCGCGAGGCGCACGGGCGCGAGGCCCGCGCTCACGACGCGCGCGGCGTGCCACCGGCCGGAGAGCGGCCCGTAGGCCGCGCGGATGGTCCCGCCGTTGCGCCCGGGGACCGCGGACGGCCAGGCCACGGTGACCTGGCCGCGGGCGTCGACGGCCACGGCCGGCTCGCTCGCGGTCGTGCGCCGGCTCGTCCAGAGCGTGCGCGTGCGGAACGCCCCGCCGGCCCGCCGGAGGGCGACGCGGACGGTCGCGCCCTGCGCCGGCGGCAGGCCGCGCTCGCTCCACGCGATCGCGACGTCGCCGCGGCCGTCGACCGCGAGCGCGACGAGCGCCGACGGCGGGATGCGGACGGTCCGGGGCGGCGACCACGCGGCGATGGCACGGGACGCGGCCACCAGGCTCGCCACGACGGCGGCGGCTGCTGCTGCATGAGCGGTTCGCATGACGTGCCTCCTGACGACGCGTCTCCCCACCCTGTCGATGACCCGATGCTACGCGCGGGACCCGCGCGCGCCATCCGCAGACGGTCGGGAGGCGCATCGGTACTCCGCCGCATCCCGGTGCGCTGCTCAGAGCGCGACGGTCGTGCCCGCGCCGTCGCGCGCGGCGGCCGCGAGGACCAGCTCGGTGGCCGCGAGGTCCTCGGCGACGTGGCCCATCGCCTTGTAGGTGGTGGTCTCGGCCCGCGAGGCGCGGCCGGGGCGCCGGCCCAGGAGGACCTCGCCGACCTCGGTGGCCGTCGCGGGGTCGAGGCCGGCGAGCTCGGCGCAGCCGACCGGCGTCGGCGCGAAGGCCTCGCGGGTCTCGACGAAGAGGCGGGCGTCCGCGAGGAGCGCGCGCGGGAGCTCCCCGTCCGGCGGGCGGTAGCCGACGGAGCTGACGTGGGTGCCGGGCGCGAGCCAGGCCGGGTCGAGGACCGGCGTCGCGCTGTGGGTCGCCAGCGCGACGACGTCCGCGCCGCGGATCGCCTCCTCCGCGGACGCCACCGCGCGGGCGCGCGGGTCGGCGGCGGCGAGGCGCTCGGCGTCGGCGCGGTGCAGCGAGGCGATCCTGACGTCCTCGAACGCGCGGACGAGCGGGAAGGTGCGCAGGTGCTGCTCGCCCTGCACGCCCGCGCCGACGATCGCCAGCGTGCGCGCGTCGGGGCGGGCGAGCGCGTCGCAGGCCACGGCGGCGGTCGCGGCGGTGCGCACGGCGGTGACGTACGTGCCGTCGAGGAACGCGCGGCAGGCGCCGGTGGTCGCGTCGTGCACGGTGATCGTCGCCAGGTGCGACGGCAGCCCACGGCCCAGGTTCTGCTCGACGACCGTGACGAGCTTCACCGCGACCGGCCCGCCGGTGGTGCGGCGGCCGGGCATGCCGAGCAGGAAGGACTCGTCCTCGGACAGCGCGAGCTCGTTGCGCGCGGGCGCGGCGATCGTGCCCTCGGTCAGGGCGCAGAGCGCACCGCGCAGGGCGTCCAGCAGCGCGCGGAGGTCGAGCAGGCGCTCGACCTCCGCGCGGGAGAGGACGAGGACGTCCATCAGGCGGCGAGCTGCCGGGCGCGGTACTGCAGGAGGCCGACCAGCTCGGCGGTCGGGCGGAACGGGTCGGCGATCACGCGGCCGGCGAGGTCGATCGCGGCGCGCAGCTCGCCGTCGACCTCGGCGGCGAGGGCGGGGCCGCGGAGGGCGGCCTGCGAGTCGAGGGCCGCGAGCCGCGCGAGGCGCTGGTCGTCGTCGGAGGTGGTGAAGCGGATCACGGTGGCGGACATGGGGCGACGGTACGTCCGCCCGCGCCCGCGAGAAAGTCGCGTTCGCCGGGCATTGCGACGCGCCGCGTCCGAGTGGCAGGCTTGCGCTCCCGTGCCCGAGCTCCGCCACCTGCGCTACTTCGTGGCCGTCGCCGAGGAGCTCAGCTTCGCGCGCGCGGCCGACCGGCTCCACATGGCCGCCTCGCCGCTGAGCCAGGCGATCCGCCAGCTCGAGGACGAGCTCGGCACGCCGCTGTTCCTCCGCACCACGCGCAAGGTCGAGCTCACCGACGCGGGGCGGCGGCTGCTCGACCAGGGCGCCGTGGCGCTGGAGGCGGTGGACGCGGCCTTCGCCGCGGCAGCGCGGGCGGGGCGCGGCGTCGAGGGCACGATCCGGGTCGGGTTCACGACCGCGGCGCGGCACGAGCTGCGCCCACGGCTGGTCGCCCTGCTGCGCGAGCGCCACCCGGGCCTGCAGGTCGACGTGTCCGAGGCGACCTCCGGAGCGCTGTGCCGCGAGCTGCTGAGCCGGCGGCTGGACCTGGCGCTCACGTTCGCCGCCGGGCCGACCCCGGGCGTCGCGCGCCGCAAGCTCACCGACGAGCGGCTCGTCGTGCTGCTGCGCCGCTCGCACCGCCTGGCCGCCCGCGACGCGGTGCACTTCGACGACCTGCGCGGCGACCGCTTCGTCGTCCCCGCCGAGGAGCTCAACACGGGGTTCAACGGCCGGCTGCGCGCGTGGTGCGCCGAGCACGGCTTCGAGCCGGCGACCGTGGTCGCCAGCGTCATCTGGGACGACGAGGAGTGGCCGCCGGGGGACGACGTCGTCGCCGTCGCCACCGAGCGGTGGGCCCGCCACGTCCCCGACCGCCTGCGCGCGCTGCCGCTCGTGCCCGAGCAGCACCTGCCGATCGAGCTGGCCTGGCGCGAGGACGACGCCTCGCCGGTGCTCGCGACCGTCCGGGAGGTCGCGAGCGGGCTGACCTAGGCCGAGGGCTAGTGCTCGTGCTCGTCGTCGCCGGCGAGCGACTCGAGGAACGAGACCGCCGCGAGCTGCGCCGGGGTGCCGGCGATCGCGCCGTCGGGCAGCTCCTCGAGCTGCGGGGCGAACGTGACGTGCACGTTGACGTCGTCGCCGCCCGCGTCCTCGAAGACGACGCCCGCGCGGCCCCCCCCCTCGACCTGCGACTCCGGGCCGGCGAGCGCGACCCGCGCCGCGTTGAGGACCTCGACGGTCAGCTCGCGCCAGTGGCCCACGGCCTGCTCGCGCTCCTGCTCGTCCATGCCGGCGAGGTGGTGCTGGTTGCGCGCGGCGAGCGCGGCGACCCCGGCCTCCACGGCATGCCCTCCGAGGAGGGAGTCGACGTCGACCTGCACGGGCTCGGGGCCTTGGGCGGACATGGGGTGATGGTCGCAGGTCAGCCGCGCAGGACGCCGAGCGCCCCACGCAACGGCTTGTGGAGCAGCGCGGCGGCGCGCGCGGAGTCCAGCGCGCAGTCGCCCGGCCGGCCCGGCCCGCTGTCGCCCCCGCGCAGCACGCCCGGGTCCAGCCCGCGCGACCGCGCGATCAGCTGCGCGAACGCCAGGCGGTCGAGCGCGTCGGCGCCGCCGAGGTGCAGGGCCCCGGCGACATCGGATGGCGCGAGCTCGAGCAGCGCCGCGGCGAGGTCGCCGACCTGGACGGGCGAGCGGACCTCGTTGGTGAAGAAGGTGACCTCGCGCTCGCCGCGGGCGGCGGCCATGGCGAGCTCCTCGTGGTTGGACGGCGCGTGGCCCGGCCCGCCGTAGAGCAGCGACGTCCGCGCCAGGAGCGCGCCCGGGTGCGCCGTCCGCACCGCGGTCTCGGCCTCGGCCTTCGTCGCGCCGTACGGCGTGACCGGGTCGGCGGGGTCGTCCTCGCGCAGCGGCCGGCCGAGGTCGCCGCGGAAGATCGCGTCGCTGGAGAGGTGGACCAGCCGCGCGCCGGCGTCCCGGGCCGCCGTGGCGACCAGCGCCGCGCCGTGGACGTTGACGTCGCGCGCCTCGTCGCCGTGCTGGCGGTAGGCGGTGTGGACGACGACGTCCGGGCGCTCGACCCCGATGAGCTCCAGGACCGCGCCGGCGTCGCGGACGTCGAGCGGCAGCGCGCGGATGCTCTCCGGCGCGGGCCGGGAGAGCACGGTGCCCACGACCTCCCAGCCCGAGCGCGCGGCGAGCACCGCGAGCTCGGCCCCGAGGAAGCCGGCGGCGCCGGTGACCAGGAGCTTGCGCACGGGCCGAAGCCTAGGGGTGCCCGTACCGGCGCCGCCGTCGCGGCCGCCTACGCTGTCGCGGTGGCCCGCGGCACCGTCGCCTCCCTGCACCGCTGGCCGGTCAAGTCGCTGGCCGGCGAGCCCGTCGGCGCCTTCTCCTTCGACGGCCGCGGCGTCGCCGGCGACCGCGCGCACGCGCTCTTCCACGACCACAAGGCCGCGGCGCGCCGGCTGACGATCCGCCTGGCGCCGCGCATGCTGCTGTGGCGCGCGAGCTACGCGGACGAGCCGCGGCTCGGCGAGGCACCCGCCCCGCGGATCACCGCGCCCGACGGCCGCGCCTTCGCCTGGGACGACCCCGCGCTGCCGCGGGCGCTGCACGACGACCTCGGCAAGGAGGTCACGCTGCGCAGCGACGCCGCGCTGATGCAGGACCTGCCGTGCTCGCTGCTGGTCACCACCCAGGCCACGCTCGACGCGGTCTCCCGGGCGCTGGGCCGCGAGCTCGACCTGCGCCGCTTCCGCACCAACGTCCACGTCGTGCTCGACGCGCCCGCCTTCGCCGAGGAGGGCTGGGAGGGCCGGCGGCTGCGCATCGGCGACCACGTCCTCGACCTCCTGCACCCGTGCGAGCGCTGCGTCATCCCGACGCGCGACCCCGACACCGCCGAGAAGCACGCCGACGTCCTGCGCTGGCTGACGCGCGAGCACCGCGGCCTGTTCGGCATCAACGCCCGCGCGCCCGAGCCGGGCCGCATCGCGGTCGGCGACGCGGTGGAGCTGCTCTAGCGCCGGGTAGAGCCGTGCCATGGCTGCCCGCTCGCTGTGGAACGGCACGATCGCCTTCGGCACCGTCGCCGTCCCCGTCAAGCTCCACACGGCCGTCGACTCGGGCACCGTCCACGCCTCCGAGGTGCACCTCAAGGACGGGGCCAAGGTCGAGCACCGGCGGTTCTGCACCAAGGAGGACAAGGAGGTCCCCAAGGACGAGGTCGTCCGCGGCTACGAGCTGCGCAAGGACGAGTACGTGGTCGTCGACAAGGACGAGGTCGCCGCCGCGGCGGGCGAGCGCACGCGCATCATCGACGTCGAGCACTTCGTCGACGCGGCCGCGATCGACCCCACCTACTTCGACAAGCCCTACTACCTGGGCGCCGGCAAGGACGGCGGCGAGGCCTACCGGCTGCTGCACGACGCGATGGCCAAGGCGGGCCGCGCCGCGATCGGCCGCTTCACCTTCCACAACCGCGAGTACCTCGCCGCCATCCGCCCCCACGGCGACGTCCTGGCGCTGCACACGCTGCGCTTCGAGGACGAGCTCGTCGAGGCGAGCGACCTCGACCTCCCGAAGGCCGGCCGCAAGCCCGACGCGCGCGAGGTCGAGATGGCCGGGCAGCTCGTCGCGTCGCTGCACGAGGACTTAGACCCGGATGCGTACCGCGACGAGTACCGCGAGCTGCTCCTGCAGGCCGTCGAGGACAAGGCGAAGGGCAAGCAGATCCAGGTGCCCGAGCCGCCCGCGCCCGAGGAGAAGGACGACCTGCTCGCCGCGCTGGAGGCGAGCCTGGGGGCGAGGCGCTGATGGCCCGCTCGCTGTGGAGCGGCGCGCTGAGCTTCGGCCTGGTCAACGTCCCGGTCGCGCTCTTCAGCGCCGTCCGCGACACCGACGTCCACTTCCACGAGCTGCACGAGAAGGACGGCGCCCGCCTCGAGACCCGCCGCTTCTGCTCGGAGGAGGACGTGGAGATCCCCTACGAGGAGGTCTGCCGCGCGTTCGACGCCGGCGACGAGCAGGTCGTGCTCACCGATCTCGAGCTCGACGCGATCGCGCCCGACCGCACGCGCACGATCGAGATCCGGTCCTTCGTCGACCTCGCCGAGATCGACCCCCTCTACTTCGACCACCCGTACTGGGTCGTGCCCACGGGCGAGTCGCAGGGCCCGCTGCGCGCCTACCGCCTGCTCGTCGAGGTCATGGGCAGCACCGACCGCGTCGCGCTCGGCCGCTTCGTCCTGCGCACGAAGGAGCACCTGGTCGCCGTCCGCGTGCTCGACGGCGTCCTGCAGCTGACGACGATGCGCTTCGCCGCCGACGTGCGCGACCCGAAGAACGTGGACGGCGGTGGGCGCAAGCCGACCAGGACGCAGCTCGACAGCGCCGTCGAGCTCATCGAGGCGCTGACCGTGGACTGGGACCCGAGCGCCTACGAGGACCGCTACACCAAGCGCCTGAAGAAGGTCGTCAAGCAGAAGGAGAAGGGCGAGACGATCAAGGCGCCCAAGCAGGAGGACCAGCCGGCCCCGAGCGAGGACCTCATGGCCGCGCTGCGCAAGTCGCTCGAGGAGCTCGGCGCCGAGCGCTAGCCGGCGAGCGCTACTCCCAGCCCGGCAGCTCGAGCAGCTTGTCGAGCGGGACCTTCGCCGGCGCCGTGATGATGCACGTGTGGCCGTCGCGCTCCCAGGTGACGAGCCAGCGGTCGCCGTCGCGGCGGTAGGTCACGTCCACGCCCTCGACGTCCTTCGTCGTGCCCGACGGCCGGTCGAGCGCGTCGCCGTCGACGATCGAGTACGCGACGGGCGCGCCCTTGGCCGTCTTGTAGAAGACGGTCGTGACGTCCCGGCCGTCGAGCTCGTCCTCGCGCTTGCCGGTCGGGTTCCAGTCGAACGCCTGCCAGGCGGGGAAGCGGATGCCCGCCTCCTCGGCCAGCAGCAGCCGCGGGTTGGCGCTGTCGCGCGCCGGCGCGCCCTCCTCGGGCGGCTTGACGCCGAGGCGCGCCGCCTCGACGACCGACGGCGCTCCCGGCGTGCCGCCGGGCAGCACGAGCAGGGCCAGCGCGAGGACCATCGCCGTGCCGCCGGCCAGCAGGGCGCCGAGGGCGGCCCGTCGTCGCCGGCGCGCGGGCGCGGTGGCCGTGCGCTGGTGCTCGAGCCGCTCGCGCAGCGGCAGCGGCGCCCGGACGTCGGCCACCGCGGCGGCCACCAGGGCGCGGCCGCGCTCGGCGAGGTGGTCGTCCTCGAGGTCGGGGTCTCCGGGGATGTCGTCGTCAGCGCGCACGTCTATCCATCCAGGACGCTAGCGGGAGCCGATTCCATCCCGGCCGCCACGCGAGCTCGCGCCCGGTGCAGCCGGCTGGTGATCGTCGCCTCCTTCGTCTTGAGGAGCTTGGCGGCCTCACCGTACGTGAGACCGGCGACGTCCACGGCCACCAGGGCGTCCCGGAAGTCGTCGGGCAGGCTCGCGATGACGGCGAAGACCTGCTTGGCCTCGACCGCCTGGTCGGGGCGCAGGGCCGGCCGCTGGTCGGCGAGCTCGACGTCCTCGGGCATCGCCTGGGTGCGCGGACGGCGCTGGGCGGTGCGGTGCTGGGTGTAGAAGACGTTGCGCAGAACGCGCAGCAGGTAGCCCAGGTCGTCGTCGTTGCGCAGGAAGCGCGGGCGGGCCAGGACCTTCGCGTAGGTCTCCTGGACGAGGTCCTCGGCGTCCTCGCGACGGCCGCACAGGCCCCATGCCGCCCGGTAGAGCCGGTCGACGTGGTCACCCAGGGAGTCCGGGTCGAGGAGCCGTGGGTCGCCCACGCTCGCCACTCTCCCACACGTGGCGGCCCGCACAAGGGCGGTCTGCCCTACTCGCCGCGTTCGGCCCGCCGCAGACCGGAAACCGCCCAGACCGACAGCAGCAGGGCCATCCCGGCGGCGCAGGCGAAGGCCGGCCCGACCACCTCCGGCTGCCCCGAGATGAAGCCGCGGCCGGCCTCGACGATGGCCGTGACGGGGTTCAGCGACGCGACGCCCTCGATCCAGCCCTGCAGCAGGTCCAGCGGCACGTAGACCGGCGCCAGGAACAGGATCAGGAAGATCGGGATCTGCATCGCCGGGCCCGCCTGGACCGTCTTGGCGCGGAACGACACGCCCGCCCCCCACAGCGTCGCGGTGGCGGAGACCAGCAGCGCGAGCCCGGCGAGGCCCACGAGGTCCACCGCCGAGCCGTCGACCTGCATGCCGGCCAGCAGCGCGGCGACGGTGACCACCGTCCCGGTGAGCGCGAACCGGCACAGCGCGGCCGCGACGTAGCCGACCAGCAGCCCGGTGCGGTGCGACGCCGCCAGCAGCAGGCGCTGCGAGAACCCGCTCTCGAAGTCCATCGCGATGGAGAAGCCGGTGAAGACGCCGCCGAACGCGGCCGACTGGAGGAAGACGAAGACGAACTGGAACGCGGTGTAGCCCGACGGGAAGTCGAACCCCGGCACGTCGCCGACGCTCGACAGGCCGCCCGCGAACCCCACCAGGAACACCAGCGGGAAGATCAGCGACGGCACGAGCAGCGCCGGGTTCTTGAAGGCGTGCGCCAGGTTGCGCCGCAGCACCGCCCGGGCGACGTGCAGGTCGTCGGTGCGCATCACGTCCTCGCCATCCGCGTGTGCAGCGCCCGCGCGGCCAGCGCCCAGCCGACCGCCGAGACCGCCACGCCCGTGGCCACGCACCGCCACAGCGCGGTGCCGTCCCAGCCGACGATCACCAGGCTGCGCAGCCCCTCGACGAGGTAGGAGACGGGGTTCCAGCTCGCGACCGTGCGGAACCAGTCGGTCTCGATGACGTCGCGCGGGAGGCTCATCGAGGACAGGAAGAACACGACGAACAGCAGCGGGAAGAGCCCCTGCACGGCCTCGGGCGAGCCGGTGCGCGCGGCGAACAGCGCGCCGATCGAGCCGAAGGCCAGCGCGACGAGCAGCGCCAGCGCCAGCAGCACCACGACGCCGGCCGGGCCCGACTCGACGTGCACGCCGGCCGCGAAGCCCACGGCGAGGTAGACCGCCGCGCCGAGCAGCGCGAGCACCAGCGCGCCGGCCATCTGCCCCACGAGGATCGCCGACGCCCTCAGCGGCGTGAGCTGCAGGCGGTTGAGGAAGCCGGACTCGATGTCGCTGGCCAGCTCGGTGCCCGCGGTCGTCGCCGCGAACAGCCCGCCCTGCATGAAGGTGACCACGATCGCGAAGTCGAGGTAGCTGTCGGTCGGGAACCCGGGGATCCTCGTCGCCGCGTCGAGGCCGCTGGCGTTGACGGCCAGCAGGAACAGCGGGAACACGATCGTCGGGACGATCAGCACGGGCTGGCGCAGCGTGCGGCGCACCGACCGCCGCGCGACGATGCCGACCTCGGTCAGCAGCTCGGAGCTCAAGCGGGGACCGCCTCCGGCTCGCCCTCCTCCTCGGCGCCCTCCAGCGAGCGGCCGGTCTTGGCCAGGAAGACGTCGTCGAGCGACGGGCTGTGGAGCTGGAGGTTGGCCAGCGCGACGTCCTCGGCGTCCAGGGCGCGCACGACGTCGGCGAGCGCGTCGGCGCCGCCGGCCAGCCGCACCG
>JACRMD010000153.1 GCA_016215085.1 Solirubrobacterales bacterium
GCCGCGCGGGCGACGTTCGGCCAGCGGATGCGGTGCAGGAGGTCCATGCCCGTCCAAGGCGCGGCGCGGTGCAGGTTCGCCCCCGGGCCGGGCCGGGCGGTCCGATCCCGCTATAGTCGTTCGCCGCCCTGCCACGGGCGCCATCACCATGCCTGAGAACCCCACGTACGACCTCATGCTCCTGCTCGACACGGCCGCGCCGGACGAGCAGCGCTCCAAGGTGCTCGACGAGGTCGAGCGCATCCTCTCGACCAACGGTGCCACCGTCGTCGGCAAGCACGACTGGGGCAGCCGCAAGATGGCGTTCGAGATCCGCCACAAGAACGACGCGGACTACCACCTGCTCCAGTTCCAGGGCAGCCCCGAGGTGCCCGCCGCGCTGGACCGCTACCTGCGGCTCTCCGACGGCGTCGTGCGCTTCCGCGTCATCAAGCTGCGCCCCGCCACGCCGGCCCCGCCGGACCTGCGCGCCGCCGCGACCGAGCAGGCCGCTCCCGAGCCGGAGTCGGCGCCGGTCGAGCGCGTCTAGCGCCCGCGCCGCACACCACGCTTCCCGGAGGCCGCCCGTCGAGGCGGCCTTCGTCGTTCTCGGGCCGCCCGCCTCCCGTCCGTGTCAGGACCGCGCCGTTGGCCACGACTCCACGACGAACCTGCGGAAACTCCGGCGTGATCGCGGTTCCGTCCGACCCCCGCCCGTACACTCGCCGCCAGACTTCGAGTTCGCCCCCGAAAGGAGCCAAGCCGTGGCTGCCACGAACATCAACCGGGTCGTCCTGACCGGCAACCTCACGTCCGATCCCGAGCTGCGCTTGCTGCCCAGCGGCATGTCCGTCTGCAAGCTGCGCGTCGCCTGCAACACGCGCCGCAAGGACAACGCGTCCGGCGAGTGGGTCGACAAGCCCAACTACTTCGACGTGACGGTCTGGGGCGCCCAGGGCGAGAACTGCGCGCGGTTCCTGTCCAAGGGCCGCCCGGTGGCGATCGACGGCCGCCTCGAGTGGCGCGAGTGGGAGGCCCAGGACGGCTCCGGCAAGCGCCAGGCGGTCGACATCATCGCCGACTCGGTCCAGTTCCTCGGCGGCCGTGACGACATGGGCGGCGGCGGTGGCGGCCAGCAGCAGGGCGGCTTCACCCCGCGCTCGGACGTCCCCGTCGACACCGGCGACTTCGCCCCGGCGCCCATGGGCGGCGGCGGCGGGTCCAGCGCGCCGGCCGACGACGACATCCCGTTCTAGGCGCCGCTTCCGCCAGACGGCGCCCCTTCGAACGGGCCCTCGCCGCAGCCGCGGCGGGGGCCCGTTCGCGTTCATCGGTGCCTTTGGGCCCCTGGAGGGGCCCGGATCCACCAATCACCCGAGCCCGCCGCGACGAGGGCGCGCTTCGGCGCCGCCCGGAGGACCCCGGGAGCGAGCCGGCGAAGCTCGCGAAGGGGTGCGTGCACCGCTGGCAGTGGAGCCCCTGGGGCTGCTCTGAGCCGTTCGGGGGCGCACCACCGGCCATCGCGGCTCCGCGTTTGTCACAATGTGGGTTCCGCGCGCCGCGCCCGGCGCGCGTTCGCACGTCCGGACCCCACTTCAGAGGACTTCTTCACACCGTGGCCAAGCAGCGCAATCGCGCCAAGCCCTCCCGCCGCCGGGACAAGCGCGGCGGCCCCGGCAGCGGCCGCCGCAAGCCCTGCCCGTTCTGCAAGGACAAGATCGACCAGGTCGACTACAAGGACGTGACCGGCCTGCGCCGGTTCGTCTCCGAGCGGGGCAAGATCCGCTCGCGCCGCATCACGGGCGCGTGCCGCCGCCACCAGAACCAGATCGCCCGCGCCGTCAAGCGCGCCCGCGAGCTCGCCCTCCTGCCGTACGTCGCCGAGCCGGCGAACGAGCGCCCGGGCGGCCGCCGCGACCGCGATCGCGACCGGGAGCGCGACTAGTGCCGTCGGTCATCCTCCTCAAGGACGTCGAGAACGTCGGCGTCCGCGGCGAGGTGGTCGACGTCTCCAAGGGCTACCTGCGCAACTTCCTGATCCCGCGCAAGCTGGCCCAGCCGGCGACCAAGGGCGCCATGGCCGAGGCCCAGCGCCTCCAGGCCCACGCCGAGAAGGCGCGGGCCGACCGGGTCGTCAAGGCCCAGGAGCAGGCCGAGCAGCTCAACAAGACCGTCCTGACGATCTCCCAGCAGGCCGGCGAGGACGGCCGCCTGTTCGGCTCGGTCACCACGCAGGACATCGCGGACGCGATCAAGGAGGCCCGCGGCCTCGAGGTCGACCGCCGCAGGATCCACCTCGACGACGCGATCAAGAACGTCGGCACCTACCAGGTCGTCCTGGAGGTCGCCGAGGGCGTGACCGCCACCGTCAACGTCATGGTCTCCCCGCCTGCGTCAGCACTGCGACGCACCCGCAACGACTTCGCGCAACGTGCTGGGAAAGCGCGTGCGTGCCGCCGCCGGCGGCGCTACGTTCGAGAGCCCCGTGAGCGCCTTCCCCGACTCCCCTCCCGCACCGCCCGGCAACGTCGTCCAGGGCATGGCGCCGCCGCACTCGATCGAGGCCGAGCAGTCGGTCCTCGGCGCGGTGCTGCTCTCCGACAAGGTCCACTACGCCTACGTCATCGAGGAGGGCCTGCGGCCGGAGGACTTCTACCGGCAGCGCCACCAGACCATCTACGAGTCGATGCTCGAGCTCTACAACGAGTCCGAGCCCATCGACGTCCTGACGGTCACCGAGCACCTGCGCGCCCGCGGCAAGCTCGAGGAGGCGGGCGGCCCCGCGGAGATCGACGCGCTGACCGCCGCGGTCCCCGCCGTCGGCAACCTGCGCCGCTACGGCCAGATCGTCCGCGAGCAGGCGCTGCTGCGCCGGCTGCTGACCGCGACCTACGAGATCCAGTCGTCGGTCCACAACCACGAGGCGCTGCCGCGCGACATCGTCGAGCACGCCGAGAAGGCGATGCTGGAGGTCGGCCGCGACGACCGCCAGAAGGACTTCCGCCGCGTCGGCGAGGTCCTGCACGAGGAGCTCGACCGCTGGCACGAGCTGTCCACCGAGGGCCGGACGATGACCGGCACGCCCTCGGGCTTCGCCGACCTCGACGAGATCACCGGCGGCTTCCAGCCGGGCAACATGATCATCATCGCCGCGCGCCCCTCGATGGGGAAGTCGGCGCTGGTCACCAACGTCGCCGAGAACGTCGCGCTGCACCCCGAGCGCGCCCGGCCCGTCGCGCTGTTCAGCCTCGAGATGTCGGAGTCCGAGCTCGCGCAGCGCTTCATCGCCAGCCAGGCCTCCATCAAGGGCGACGACCTGCGCAAGGGCCGCCTGAATGACGAGCGCAAGTGGAAGCGCGTGCTGGAGACCGCCGCCCGCTACGACGCCGCGCCGCTGTTCGTCGACGACTCCTCGGACATCGGCATCCTCGAGGTGCGCGCGAAGGCGCGCCGCCTGCACCAGCAGACCCAGTCCCAGTACGGCGGCCTCGGGCTGATCATCGTCGACTACCTCCAGCTCATGCGCACCGACGCACGCCAGGACAACCGCGTCCAGGCCGTCGGCGAGGTCTCGCGCGGGCTGAAGATCCTCGCCCGCGAGCTCGAGGTCCCGGTCATCGCGCTCTCGCAGCTCTCCCGCGGCGTCGAGTCGCGCACCGACAAGCGCCCGATGCTGTCCGACCTGCGCGAGTCGGGCCAGATCGAGCAGGACGCCGACCTCGTCATGTTCATCTACCGCGACGAGTACTACAACGAGAACACCGACCGCCCGGGCGAGGCGGACCTGATCATCGCCAAGCACCGCAACGGCGGCCTCGGCGACGTGCCGCTCACCTTCCAGGGCGAGTACCCGCGGTTCCTCGGCCTGCAGCGGGCGGCCTAGCGCATGGCCCGCACGTGCCCCTTCGGCCTCTGCGACGGCAGCGGCCTCCTGGTCGACGAGGAGACCCGGACCTCGCAGTACTGCCGCTGCCGCGGCCAGGTCGTCGCCGCCGCGCGCGCCCGCGGCCTCTCCGCCGTCATCCCGCGCAAGTACCAGGGCGCCTCGTTCGACCGCCCGCCGGTCACCCACATGGACGAGCGCACGGTCCGCGAGGTGCGCAAGTTCGCCCAGACCGTCGACCGCCAGCTCGACGACGGCCGCGGCCTCTGGCTGCAGGGCCCGACCGGCACGGGCAAGACGACGCTCGCGATGCTCGTCTCCTAGCACGCGCTGGACGCCGGCCGCAGCGTCGCCATCTACTCGCTGCCGCGCCTGCTGGCCCAGATCCGCATGACGTTCGACGAGGGCAGCGAGGCGTCGTACACCCAGCTCATCGACCGCCTGACCGCGGTCGACCTCCTGCACGTCGACGACGTGGGCGCCGAGAAGACCAGCGAGTGGGTCCTCGAGCAGCTCTACGCGATCGTCAACGCGCGCTACGAGGAGGAGCGGTCGGTCGTCATCACCACCAACATCACCGACCCCGAGGAGCTCGTCGAGCAGATCGGGGTGCGGACGGTGTCGCGGCTGCAGGAGATGTGCGTCCTGCTGCCCCTCGGCGGCGAGGACCGCCGGCCCGTGCCCTTCGAAGTGGCCTAGCGCCGCGCCGCCTACACTCCCGGGCACATGCCAGGCACCGTCATCGTCGGCGCGCAGTGGGGGGACGAGGGCAAGGGCAAGGTCATCGACCTCCTCGCCGAGCGCGCCGACGCCGTCATCCGCTTCCAGGGCGGCAACAACGCAGGCCACACCATCGTCCACGGCGGCCAGACGTGGAAGTTCCACCTGATCCCGTCGGGGATCCTGTACCCCGGCACGACCTGCGTGATCGGCAACGGCGTCGTGGTGGACCCCGGCGTGCTGTGCGGCGAGATCGAGGACCTGCGCGCCCGCGGCGTCGACGTCGGCAACCTCAAGCTGTCGGCCAACGCGCACCTGATCATGCCCTACCACCTGCTCCTGGACCAGGAGGGCGAGCAGAAGCTGGGCAAGAACCCGATCGGCACGACGCGCCGCGGCATCGGGCCCGCGTACGCCGACAAGGCCGCCCGCCTCGGCATCCGCGTGCAGGACATGCTCGACGAGCGGATCCTGAAGAAGAAGATCGCCGCGGCGCTCGAGCCCAAGCGCCAGCTGCTGCGCCCCTACGCGCGCGAGATCGACCTGCAGGCGATCACCGAGCAGTACCTCACCTACGGCCACCGCCTCGAGCAGCACATCGCCGACACGGCGGCCATCGCCTGGCGCGCGCTGGACGAGGGCAAGCACGTCCTCTTCGAGGGCGCGCAGGGCGCGCTGCTGGACATCGACCACGGCACGTATCCGTTCGTCACGTCCAGCAACCCGGTCGCCGGCGCGGCGGCCGTCGGCGCGGGCGTCGGCCCCAAGGACATCGACGAGGTCTGGGGCGTGAGCAAGGCCTACACCACGCGCGTGGGTGCCGGCCCGTTCCCGACCGAGCTGCACGACGACGCCGGCGAGGAGATCCGCCAGCGCGGCCACGAGTTCGGCACGACCACCGGCCGCGCCCGCCGCACCGGCTGGCTCGACCTCGTCGCGCTGCGCTACGCCGCCCGCCTGAACTCGCTCACGGCGATATCGCTGACCAAGCTCGACGTGCTGAGCGGCTTCGACCGCATCAAGGTCTGCACGCGCTACCGCGGCGCGCTGGACGAGGACTTCGTCACCGACACGTTCCCCTACCACCAGTCCGTGCTGCACCACGCGACCGGCGAGTACGAGGAGCTGCAGGGCTGGACCGAGGACCTCGGCGAGTGCCGCTCGGAGTCCGACCTGCCCCAGGCCGCCCGCGACTACCTCGCCTACGTCGAGGAGGCCGTCGGCGTGCCGATCGTGATGGTCGGCGTCGGCCCGGGCCGCGAGCAGATCGTCTGGACCGAGCGGGCCAGCGGCTCGGCCATCGCCGGCGCGGTCGCCGGCGCCGCCACCTAGGCGACACGTCCGCGGTCGGACACTCGTCCATCGCGCCCCACAGGGCCCGGGAGGGCCGCGATCCTGTGGGGCTCGCATGGACGCACTCCCCAGCAGAGCGGCCCGCGCAGCGGTCTGGGCGGCGCTCGCCGCGCTGGCGGTCCACGTCGCGCACGGCCTGACGGGCTTCGGGGGCCACGCCGTCGACCTCGCCGTCGAGCAGTGGCTCTACGACGGCCTGGTCGCCGCCGCCGCCGCGGGATGCTGGTGGCGCGTGGCGGCGGTGCGGCGCGAGCGGCTCGCCTGGGCGCTCGTCGCCGCGGCGCTGACCACCACCGCGGCGGCCGAGCTCCTGTGGTCGCTGCGCTACGCCTACGACGCCGACCCGCCGTTCCCGTCGGTCGCCGACGCGCTGTGGCTCGCGTACTACCCGCTGGTCTACGCCGGCTTCGTCCTGCTCGCCCACGGCCGCCGCGGCGGCGCCCGCTTCTGGCTCGACGGCCTGGCCGCCGCGCTGGCGGCCGCGGCCGTGACCGCCGCCACGCTCGCCGGCCCGGCCCTCGAGCAGGCCGGCAGCGAGCCCGCCGAGATCGCCACCAACGCCGCGTACCCGATCGGCGACCTGCTCGTGCTGACGCTCGTCATCGGCCTCTTCGCCGCGACGGGGTGGAGCCCGGGCCGGCGGTGGGCCGTGCTCGGGCTGGGCATGGCGGTCGCGGCCGTGACCGACGGCGCGTTCCTGGTGCAGACCGCGACCGGGAGCTACACCGAGGGCACGCTGCTGGACTCCGGCTGGCTCGTGGCCTACCTGCTCGTCGCCGGGGCGGCGCTGCTGCCGGCCGAGCGACCGCCCGACCCCGGCGCCGTGCCGGCGCCGTGGCGCCTGCTGGTCGCCCCCGGGGTCGTGGCGATCGGCTCGCTCGCGCTGCTGGTCGCCGACCACTTCACGCGGCTCGACCTCGCGCCGGTGCTGCTGGCGACGGCGGCCCTGGTCGCGCTGGCCGCCCGCGCGGGGCTCACGTACGTGCAGGACGCACGGCGCCTGGCGCGCTCACAGGAGGAGGCGCTCATGGACGGGCTCACGGGCCTGGGCAACCGCCGCGCCCTGCACCGCGACCTCCAGGCCGCGCTGCGCCGGCCCGACGACCGCGTGCTCGTCCTCTTCGACCTCGACGGCTTCAAGGCCTACAACGACACCTTCGGCCACCCGGCCGGCGACGCGCTGCTGGCCCGCCTCGGCCACCGCCTGGCCGCCACGCTCGGCGGCCGCGGCCGCGCGTACCGCATGGGCGGCGACGAGTTCTGCGCGCTGCTGCGCGGCGGCGACGCCGAGGTGCAGCGGGCGGCCGCGGCGCTGGTCGAGCACGGCGAGGGCTTCGCGGTGACCGCCTCCCACGGCGCGGTCGCGCTGCGCGACGTCGAGGACGTCGCCGGCGCCCTGCGCGCCGCCGACCAGCGCATGTACGCGGCCAAGGGCCGCCGCGGGCCGACCTCGCTGGAGCGCCAGGCCCGCGACGTGCTGCTCAGCGCCATGGCCGAGCGCGACGGCGCGCTGGGCGAGCAGCTGCGCGACGTCGCCGACCTCGCGCTCGCCGTCGGCCGGCGCATGGCGCTCGACGCCGAGGCGCTGGACGTCCTCTCGCGCGCCGCCGAGCTGCACGACATCGGCAAGGTGGCGGTGCCCGACGCCGTGCTGCTCAAGCCGGGCACGCTGACCGAGGACGAGCTCGCCTTCGTCCGCCGCCACACGGTCATGGGCGAGCGGATCCTCGGCGCCGCGCCGGCGCTGCGCCCGGTCGCCCGCCTCGTGCGGTCCTCGCACGAGCGCTGGGACGGCGCGGGCTACCCCGACGGGCTGGCCGGCGAGGCGATCCCGCTCGGGGCGCGGATCGTCGCCGTCTGCGACGCCTACGACGCGATGACCACCGACCGCCCGCACCGGCGGGCGGTCGGCATGGACGAGGCGCTGGCCGAGCTGCGCCGCTGCGCGGGCACGCAGTTCGACCCGGCGGTCGTCGCCCACTTCTGCGCCGTCGCCGAGGGCATCCGCGACGCGCTCAGTCGTAGCGCTGGATGACGCGCACGTTGAGCGCCAGCATCACGGCGCCCAGCGCGAGCACCACCGCGAAGCCCGGGGCGATCGTGCCCCACTCGAGGTCCTCGAGGATGAGTGAGCGCAGCGCCTCCATCACGTAGGTCACCGGGTTGAGCGTCGCCGCGATCTCCATCGGCCGCGTCAGCAGGTCGCGCGGCACGAAGTTCGGCGTCAGGAACAGCAGCGGGAAGAACACCAGCCCCGCCGAGTTGGTGGCCGCGGCGCTGCGCGTCTTGAGCGCGATGATCTGCATGAAGCCGACGAACACCACCGCCCACAGCGCGGTGAGCGCGACCAGCAGCACGAAGCCCACCGGGCCGCTCGCGATCGAGATCCCGAAGGCCAGGCCGAGCAGGACGAGCACCGTGGTGATCGCCACCGCCTTGACCAGCTCCGCGATCAGGCGGCCGAGGACGATCGCCGAGCGCGGCACCGGCGACGCGCGGAGCTTGTCGAAGTACCCGCCCTCGATCTCCTCGACGAGGAACAGCGCCGCGGTCCCGAACGACGCGGCCAGCAGCAGCGAGCTCGGCAGCTGGAACGCGCCGTAGCCCTGCCCGTGGAGGAACTCCGTCGACGCCGCGGGGAAGATCTTCGCGGCCTGGCCGACGTTGACCACCAGGAAGAACAGCGGGATGAACAGCGTCGGCAGCAGCGCGTCCGGCGTCCGCCGGCCCTCGCGCAGCGCCCGCTTGCCGAGCACCCAGGCGGCGCTCATGCCGACACCTCCTGCACGTCGCCGGCGACGCGGTCCCGGGTGCGGCCCGTCGCGTCGAGGAACACGTCGTCCAGCGTCGGCTCGGCCGCCAGCCCGCGCCGCTCGCGCAGCTCGGCCTTCAGCCGGGCAGGCGTCCCCTCGCGCACGATGCGTCCGCCCGCGATGATCGCCAGCCGGTCGCAGAGCTGGTCGGCCTCCTCGAGGTACTGCGTGGTGAGGAAGACGGTCGTCCCGCGGTCGTTCACGCGCCGGACCTCATCCCAGACGGTCAGCCGGCTCGCTGGGTCCAAGCCGGTCGTCGGCTCGTCGAGGAACAGGACCTCGGGCTCGTGCACCAGCGCCGAGGCGAGGTCGAGCCGGCGCTTCATGCCGCCCGAGTAGCCCTTGATGCGGCGGTCCGCGGCGTCCTCGAGCTCCACGAGCGCGAGCAGCTCCCGCGCCCGTCCGGCCGCCGTCTGCGCCGACATGCCGAACAGCCGCGCCTGCAGCTCCAGCAGCTCGCGCCCGGTCTGGCGCGGATCCAGGCCTGCCTCCTGCAGCGCGACGCCGATCGCCCGGCGCACCGCGTCGGGGTCGCGCGCGACGTCGTGCCCGGCCACGCGCGCGCTGCCCTCGGTGATCGACAGCAGCGTCGTCAGCATGCGCACGGTCGTCGACTTGCCGGCGCCGTTGGGCCCGAGGAAGCCGAACACCTCGCCCGCCTGCACGCGCAGGTCCACGCCGCGCACCGCCTCCACGCCGGGGTAGTGCTTCACGAGCCCCTGCGCCTCGACGGCCGCATGCCGGTCGAGCTCCACCACTCCTGCCACGTCGTCCCCCTCGTCGGTCGTCCTGCTGTCCAGACGGCGGCCGGGCTGGGAACTCATCGGCCGCCGCCCGGGAAGGGAACCGCGCCGGGGGCGCCGGCGGCTTCTCGAAACGTGCTCGATCAGCCGGGCAGGACCTCGGCCTCGCCGCGGCGCAGCACGCGGAGGCCGAGGGCGAGGCCGCTGAGCATCAGCAGCGCGATCGCGGTGATCTGCACGCTGACGATGCCCTCCTCCGACCAGTACACGTCGTCGAGGTGCAGCAGCAGCGCGGACTCGTCGAGCGTGAGGCCGACGCCGACGCCGAACGGGACGGCCAGCAGCGGGTCGACGGTCTCGTCGCGCTTGACGATCGACGCGCCGCCGGCCAGGAACGCGAGCAGGATGCCCGGGACGAAGTGGTGGACGTGGCGGTCGCGCAGCACGAGGTTGCGGAACGGGCCGAGCGTGCCGCGGCGGCGAATGGTGAAGGTCGACAGCCGCGCCAGCGCGAAGGTGAAGCTCGTCGCGGTCAGCAGGTTCAGCAGCGCGTTCTCGCGCGTCGAGCCGCCGCGGTAGCCGGCGACCGCGACCTCGACGGTCTCGGCCAGCGCCTCGGGCAGGTGCTCGGCCTGGCCGTGGCGGCGCACGCGGGCGACCTCGGTGACGATGACCGCCGCCGTGGTGCCGAGCGCCGCGATGGCGAGCGCGAGCGTGCGGCGCGTGCCTAGCGCCACTGCTCGAGCAGGTCCTCGTCGGGGACGCGGCGGATGACCCGCGCCGGCACGCCCATCACGACCGCGCGCGACGGGACGTCGTTGGTGACGACGGCGCCCGCGGCCACGAACGCCTCCTCGCCGATCTCCACGCCCGGCGTGAGCACGGCGCCGCCGCCGATGCGACACGCGCGCCGCAGCGTCGGGCCCTGCATCGGCGTCTCCCGCGGCCGCCGCGCCATGGTGTCGTCGTTGGTCGTCGTGGCGCCGGGGCCGACGAACACGTCGTCCTCGATGACGGTGGCGGCCGTGACGTAGCAGCGCGACTGCACCCGCACGCGCTCGCCGATCGTGACGTCGCAGTCCACGGTCGTGCCCTGGCCGACGACCGAGCCGGCGCCGATGCGCGTGCGCTCGCGGACGAAGGCCTGGTCGCCGACGATCGCGCCCGCGCCGATGCGGCTGCCGGCGAAGACGATCGCCTGCGCGCAGATGGTGGCGCCCCGCTCGACCACGAGCGGGTCGGGGATCGGCGCCTCCGTGCTCGAGTGCGGCGCGAACACCGGCGGCTTGCCGAGGATCGCGCCGTCCTGGATCGTCACGCCGTCCTCGATGACGACGCCGTCGTGCACGACGACGTGCGCCCCGAAGCGCACGCCGCTGCCGACGGACGCGGAGGGGCTGAGCACGAGACCAGGGGCGTCCGCCATGCGGATACCCTAGTTGGCGTGCCAGGCGATGTTCGCCTGCGCGGTGCGGTGCTCGGCCTCGGGATGATCGGCCGCCACCACGCGCGCATCCTCCAGACCCACCCGGACCTCGCCTTCGCCGGCGCGGCCGACCCCGGCGGCGACCGCTTCGGGGCCGTCCGCGACCCCGCGCAGGTCTTCGCCACCGTCGCGGAGCTGCTCGACCGCGGGCGCCCCGATTTCGCCGTCGTCGCCGTCCCGACCGAGGAGCACCTCGCCGCCGTGCGCGAGCTCGCCGCGGCGGGCGTGCACGTGCTCGTCGAGAAGCCGCTCGCGGCGACCGCCGACGAGGCGCGCGAGCTCATCGCCGTCGTGCGCGAGGCCGGCCTGCACGGCGCCGTCGGGCACGTCGAGCGCTGCAACCCCGCGCTGCTCGAGCTCCGCCGCCGGGTGCAGGAGGAGGGCCAGCTCGGCGACGTGTTCCTCGTGGCGACCGAGCGCGTCGGCCCGTTCCCCGACCGCATCCGCGACGTCGGCGTGGTCAAGGACCTCGCCACGCACGACCTCGACCTCGTCCGCTGGCTCGGCGGCGCGCCGGTCGAGCGGGTGGCGGCGCAGACCCAGCACCGCATGGGCCGCGAGCACGAGGACCTCGTGCTCGCCACCGGCCGGCTGGAGAACGAGCGCGCCTTCAACTGCGTCGTGGACTGGCTGTCGCCGACGAAGGTCCGCCGGACCCGGATCCTCGGCGAGCGCGGGATGCTCGTCGCGGACACGCTGACCGCCGACCTCACCTTCTACGCCAACGGGCACGTGCCCACCGCGGGCTGGGAGGCGGCGCAGGCCCAGCGCGGCGTCAGCGAGGGCGACATGACGCGCTACGCGCTGGAGCGCCGCGAGCCGCTGCTGGTCGAGCTCGAGGCCTTCGCGGCGCTCGTGCGCGGCGAGGACGCCATGGTCGTGACGCTCGAGGAGGGCCTGGAGACCGTCGCGGTCGCCGAGGCGGTGCTGCGCAGCGCGCAGACGGGCGAGACCGTGGTGCTGGAGCCGGCGGCGTGACCGCCGGCGCCGGGCCGGCGCGAGGCGGGGCGGCTTCGCGGTGAGGGCGGTCGTCGTCGCGCTGGGCAAGGTCGGCCTGCCCTTGGCCGCCCGCATCGCGCTGGCCGGCCACGAGGTCGTCGGCTGCGACGTCGACCCGCGCGTGGTCGACCTGGTCAACGCGGGCGAGCCGCCGTTCCCCAACGAGGCCGGGCTGGCCGAGGCGCTGGCCGAGACCGTCGCCGACGGGCGCCTGCGCGCGACGTCCGACACCGCCGCCGCGGTCGCCAAGAGCCCCGACCTCGTCGTGGCGGTGCCGCCGCTCGTCGTCGACGCGGCGGCGCGCCCGGACTGGGCGATCCTCGATGCGGTGGTCGACGACATCGGGCGCGGGCTGCGCGACGGCACGACCGTGTCGATCGAGACCACGGTGCCGGTCGGCACGACCCGCCACCGCGTGGCGCCGGCGCTCGCCGCGCGCAGCGGCCTGGACGTGACCGACATGGTGGTCTTCTCGCCGGAGCGGATCTTCAGCGGCCGCGCGATCGAGGACCTCGACAAGTACCCCAAGCTGGTCGGCGGCCTGAGCCCCGCCGGCGAGGCGCGCGGCATCGAGTTGTACGCCTCGTTCCTCGAGGCCGAGGTCCGCGGGCTCGGGAGCGCCGAGGCGGCCGAGCTCAGCAAGCTCGCCGAGACGACCTACCGCGACCTCAACATCGCCTTCGCCAACGAGCTCGCGCGCTACGCCGACCGGCTCGGGGTCGACGTCCTGCAGGTCATCGACGCGGCCAACTCGCAGCCCTACTCGCACGTGCACCGGCCGGGGATCGCGGTCGGCGGCCATTGCATCCCGGTCTACCCGCGCTTCCTGCTCGCCTCTGATGACCAGGCGCGGCTCCCCGCGCTGGCGCGCGAGCTCAACGAGTCGATGCCCGCCTACGCGGCGGACCTGCTCGGCGACGTGGCCGGCGCCCGCGTGCTCATCCTCGGCGTCGCGTACCGCGGCGGCATCAAGGAGACCGCGTTCTCGGGCGCGATGCCGCTGCGCGACGAGCTGGCCGCGCGCGGCGCGTCGGTCGTCGCCGCCGACCCGCTGTTCGGCGACGACGAGCTGCGCGCGCTGGGCTTCGAGCCGTGGGACGGCGGCGCGGTCGACGCGGTGGTCGTGCAGACCGACCACGAGGAGTACGAGGCGCTGGGCGAGGCCGACCTTCCGGGCGTGCGCGCGATCGTCGACGGCCGCGGCGTGCTCGACCCGTCGCGCTTCACCGTGCCGGTGCGGCGCATCGGCCGCCCCGACGACGCGGCTCAGGATCCGGGGTCGGCGATCGCGCCGACGACCCGCTCGCCCGCGCGACCGTCGCCGTAGAGCTCGGGCCGCTCGGCCGGGAGGTCGCGGTCGATCGCCGCCAGCGCCCGCCCGCGGTCGAGGTCCACGAGGACGTTCCACCCCACGTCGACGGTCTCGACCCACTCGGTGGTGTCGCGCAGCGTCACGCACGGCACGCCGGCGAGGTAGGCCTCCTTCTGCACGCCGCCGGAGTCGGTGAGCACCGCGCGGGCGCGCGTGAGCAGCGAGGTGAAGGCGAGGTAGCCGAGCGGCGGCTGGAGCGCGACGTGCGGCGCGGCCTCGAGCTCGGCGAGCCAGCCGGCGGCGTCGAGGCGCGCCTCGGTGCGCGGGTGCAGCGGCAGCACCACAGGGTGCGGCACGGCCAGCAGCAGGTCCACCA
>JACRMD010000387.1 GCA_016215085.1 Solirubrobacterales bacterium
CGACCGGGCCGCCGTCGCGCTCGGCCACCGCGGTGACGGAGGCGCGGGAGGCCAGCCGCTCGGCCAAGCGCTCCAGCGCCGGCGCGTCGATGCCGCGCGCCGCGGCGTCGCGCTCGCCCGCCCCCGCCGCGCCGGTCGCGGTGCCCGGTGCGCCGAACGCGATCTCGGCGACGGCGCGCGAGGCGGCCAGCGCCCCGTCCCCGGGCGCGAGCAGGCGGACGCCCGCCGGCGCGGCGGGACGGGGGAGGGCGGTGTCGAGCACGAGCAGCGGCGCGGCGAGCACGCCGAGCCCCGTCGCCTCGACCGTCGCCCGCAGGCCGGGGTGGCGCTCGCCGATCCACTCGAACGCCTCGGGCACGCCGAGCGCGCGCTGGCGCGCGCGGACGCGCTCGACGTCGGCGCGGTGCAGCGGATGGCCGTCGCCGGGCCGGGCGTAGTAGGGCCACGGCGCGCCCTCGCTGACGAAGAGCGTGAAGGGGCCGATCCGCTCGGCGCGGGCGGCGCTGCGGGGTGCCGCGTCGTAGTAGGACTCGAGCACCTCGAGCAGGGCGTCGTCGCCGGACATCGCCGCGAGGCTACGCTGCCGCGTCGTGCGCCTTCGCCTCGCCCTGCCCCTCGCCGTCGCCGCGCTCGCCGCGCCGGCCTCCTCCGCCGCCGCGGCGTCGATCGCCGACGCGCCGATCCGGACCGTCAAGGCCGGCCAGGGGAAGATCGGCTACCGCTCGGTCGGCACGGGCCGGCCGCTGGTGCTCGTCATGGGGCTGTCGGGGACGATGGACGCCTGGTCGCCGTCGTTCGTCGACGCGCTCGCCAAGGGCCGCCGGGTCGTCGCGTTCGACAACGAGGGCATCCGGCGCACGACGATGGGCAAGGGCAGCCTGACCATCGAGCGGATGGGCGACGACACCGCCTCGCTCATCCGCGCGCTCAAGCTCCGGCGCGCCGACGTGCTGGGCTGGTCGATGGGCGGCATGATCGCCCAGTCGCTGGCCGTGCGGCACCCGAGGCTCGTGCGGCGGGTCGTGCTCGCGGCCACCACGCCGGGCGACGGCCGCGCCACGCCGCCGACGCCCGCCGCGCTGCAGCTGCTCATGGGCGGCGGCGCCGACCCGGCGCTCGGCCTGCTGGGCATGCTCTTCCCGCCCGGCCAGGAGGCGGCGACCAACGCCTTCATCTCGGGCATGGCGGCGTACCCGAGGCCGCTGCCGCGGGCGCCCGCCGCGGTGGTCCAGAAGCAGGTCGCGGCCAGCGCGGGCTGGATGGCCGGGCGCGACCCCGCGGGCAAGGCCGTCCGCCGGCTCAAGGTCCCGGTGCTCGTCGGCGCGGGCGCGCTCGACCAGGTGCTGCCGGTGGCCAACCAGCGCCACCTCGCCGCGATCGTCAAGGGCGCGCGGCTGCACGTCTTCGACGATGCGGCGCACGGCTTCCTCTTCCAGCACCAGGCCGAGTGGGTGCCGGAGGTCGACGCCTTCCTCGACCGCCGGTAGGCCCGCCGCGCGCCGCGGCGCCATGCTCCGCCGGCGTCGCCGCGGCCGCCGATAGCGTTCCGGCATGGCCGCGCTGCCCTCGCCGTTCGGACCCGTCGCCGCGATCCCGCCGCCGGCGGTGCGCCTCGCGCGCGAGTGGTGGTCGACACGCGACGAGGCGACGTGGCCCGCGCCGCCGCGCGGCGACGGGCGGCCCGCCGTCCTGGTCCCCGGCTTCCTGGCCGGCGACACGAGCCTGCGGCGCATGGCCGGGTGGCTGCGCGCCGGCGGCTTCACGACACGGCGGGCCGGCGTGGTGTGGAACGTCTCCTGCATGGAGGACCTGCTCACCGCCCTCGAGCGGCGCCTCGAGGCCGCGGGCCACGACGCGGGGCGGCCGGCGCTGGTCGTCGGCCAGAGCCGCGGCGGCACGCTCGGCCGCGCGCTGGCGGTGCGGCGGCCCGACCTGGTGGAGTCGCTCGTGGCGCTCGGCTCGCCGGTGCGCGACCAGCTCGCCGTCTACCCGCAGGTGCGGCTCGCGGTCACCGCGGTGGGGCTGCTGGGCACGGCCGGCGTGCCCGGGCTCTTCACGCGCGCGTGCCGTGACGGCGAGTGCTGCGCCGATGCGCGCGAGCACGTCACCGGCCCGTTCCCCCCGAGCGTCCGCTACCTGGCGATCTGGTCGCGCAACGACGAGGTCGTGCGCTGGCAGGCGTGCCTGGACCCGGCCGCCGAGCAGGTCGAGGTCGCCACCAGCCACCTCGGCATGGGGCTCGACGCGGCGGTCTGGCGGGCCGTCGCGGCCCGGCTCTAGGCGGCCGCCGGCGCGCGGCGCCGCGCCACCTCGGCGCGGACCAGCGGGGCGACCTCGGTGCCGAAGAGCTCGATGCTCCGCATCGCGAGGTGGTGCGGGAGCGAGCCGAGGCTCGTGTGGGCGAGGAAGCGGTCGTTGCCGAAGAGCTCGTGCTCGAAGAGGATCTTCTCGGCGACCTCCTCGGGTCCGCCGACCAGGAGGGCCCCGCGCGGCGAGCGCAGCTGCTCGTAGGCGTCGCGCGTCAGGCCCGACCAGCCGCGCTCGCGGCCGATCTTGTTCATCATCTTCGCGTAGTGCGGGAAGAACTCGTCGCTCGCCGCCTTGGCGGTCGCGGCGACGTAGGTGTGCGAGTTGATCGCCACCGGCGGCTGCTCGTGGCCCGCCTTGGCCGCCGCCTCGCGGTGCAGCCCGACCAGCGGCGCGAAGCGCTCGGGCGCGCCGCCGATGATCGCGATCGCCAGCGGCAGGCCGAGCACGCCGGCGCGGATGACCGACTGCGGCGTACCGCCGACGGCGATCCACACCGGCAGCGGCTCCTGCACCGGCCGCGGGTGGACGACGGCGCCCTCGAGCGCCGCGCGATGGCGGCCCGACCACGTGACCGGCGCGTCCTCGCGCAGGGCCAGCAGGAGCTCGAGCTTCTCGGCGAACAGCTCGTCGTAGTCGTCGAGGTCGAGGCCGAAGAGGGGGAAGGACTCGATGAACGAGCCGCGACCGGCCATGATCTCCGCGCGGCCGCCCGAGAGCAGGTCCACGGTGGCGAACTGCTGGAAGACCCGGACGGGGTCGTCGGAGCTCAGCACCGTCACGGCGCTGGTCAGCCGTATGCGCTCGGTGCGCGCCGCGATGGCGGCCAGCGCGACGCCCGGGGCGGAGACCGCGTAGTCGGGGCGGTGGTGCTCGCCGACGCCGAAGACGTCGAGGCCGACCTGCTCGGCGAGCTCGGCCTCCTCGAGCAGGTCGCGCATGCGCTGCTGGGGCGAGACGCCGGGCGCGACGTCGGCGAAGGTGACGATCCCGAGCTCCATGCGGGGCAGTCTAGCAAAACTGGTTGCGCATGCAATCAGTCGGGCTGGTGTAGAACTCACCGGTGGCCCCGCCCGGCCCCCGCACGCCGGCGATCGTCAACGCCGTCCGCTACGCCCGCGACCCGCTCGGCTTCCACCCGCGCGCGCACCGCCGCCACGGCGACGTCTTCCGGCTCTCGTTCCCGGACTTCCGCGACGTCGTCTACGTCGCCGATCCCGACCTGGTGCGCGAGCTGTTCACCGGCGACCCCGCGCAGCTGCACGCGGGCGAGGCGAACGCGACGATCCTCGAGCCGGCCGTCGGGCCGTCGTCCGTGCTCGTGCTCGACGACGACCGACACCTGCGCGCGCGCAAGCTGCTGCTGCCGCCGTTCCACGGCCGCTCGCTCGAGGCCCACCGCGCGACGATCCACGAGGCCGCCGCCGGCGACCTCGAGCGCTGGCCGGTCGGGCGGCCGTTCGCCGTCCACCCGCACATGCAGGCGATCACGCTCGAGGTGATCCTGCGCGCGGTCTTCGGCGTGCGCGACGCGGGCCGCCTCGCGCACGCCCGCGAGGTCGTCGCCGAGTTCGCCGAGGCGAGCAGCGCGCTGATGCTCCCGTCGGTCCTGCGCCGCGACCTCGGCCGCTGGAGCCCGTGGCGGCGCTTCCTCCGTTCCCGCGACGCCCTCGACGCGCTCGTGCGCGAGGAGCTGGCCCTGCGCCGCGCGGAGGACGACGGCGAGGACCGCGACGACGTGCTCGCGCTGCTGCTGCGGGCCCGCGACGAGGACGGCCGCCCCATGGACGACGCGGCGCTGCGCGACGAGCTCGTCACGGTCGTCGGCGCCGGCCACGAGACGACGGCGACGGCGCTGACCTGGGCGGTCGAGCGGCTCGTCCGCCACCCGGAGGCGCTCGCGCGGCTACGGGCGTCGCTGGAGGCGGGGGAGACCGCGTACCTCGACGCGGTGATCAAGGAGACGCTGCGGGTGCGGCCGGTCATCGCCGACGTCGCGCGGCGGCTCACGGCGCCGCTGGAGATCGGCGGGCACCGCCTGCCCGCCGGGACGATCGTGCTCGCCGCCATCACCGCCGTTCACGCGCGCGAGGACCTCTACCCGGACCCCGGCGCGTTCCGGCCCGAGCGCTTCCTCGCCGGCGATGCGCCCGGCACCTACGGCTGGATCCCGTTCGGGGGCGGCATCCGCCGGTGCCTCGGCGCCGCCTTCGCCCAGGAGGAGCTGCGCATCGTGCTGCGCGAGGTCGTCCTGCGCGCCGACCTCCGCGCCGGCGACCCCGCGGACGAGCGCGCGCGCATGCGCAACGTCACGCTCGCGCCCGCGCGCGGCGGACGGGTCGTGCTCGAGCGCCCGGTCCGGCCGGCGCCCGCCCCGTCGCCCGCGCTCGCGGCGACCTAGACCTCACGTCGCGCGCCCGCGTGACGTTGGACCCCCATGCCGACGACCACGATGACCAGCCTGGCCGAGCGCGTCGGAGCGCTCGCCTGGCCCGCGCTGCACGAGCGGCTCGACGCGCAGGGCTTCGCCCGCACCGGCGTCCTGCTCGACGCCGGCGAGTGCGCCGCGCTCCCGGGCCTGTACGACACGCCCAACTACGCCAGCCCCTACGGGCCGTGGCTGGCGCTCTCGGCCGACGGCGCGCTGGTCGCGTACCGCGCCACCATCGGCCCGGCCTCGGAGGTCTTCCTCAAGGACGTGCCCGCGCCCGCTCCTGCGCTGCAGCTCACGGCGGACGGCACCTTCGTGGACA
>JACRMD010000154.1 GCA_016215085.1 Solirubrobacterales bacterium
GGCGGCGGTGGGGGCGGCGCCGCGCTGCTGCGGTCCCACCCCATGTCCTCGATCGGGTTCTCCCCGATCTCCCGGCCGAACGCGTCGCGAGGGCTCATGTCACCCGGACAACGGCTCGGGCGGGCGTTCCTTACGCGTGGACGCGATCCTCGCCCGCGTACACGTTCACCGAGCCGCCGCGGGCGAAGCCGGCCAGCGTCATCCCGCGGTCGCGGGCGAGGTCGATCGCCAGCGACGTCGGCGCGCCCACGCCGACGAGCACCGGGCAGCCCGCCAGCGCGGCCTTCTGCACGAGCTCGAAGGCCAGCCGGCCAGAGACGCAGAGCACGTGGTCATGGAGCGGGAGCCGCCCGTCGAGCAGCGCGCGGCCGACGACCTTGTCGAGCGCGTTGTGGCGCCCGACGTCCTCGCGCGCGAGCACGAGCTCGCCGGAGGGCGTGAAGAGCCCGGCGGCGTGGAGGCCCCCGGTGGCCTCGAACCCGGGCTGGGCGAGCCGGTCGGGCAGCGTGGCCAGCAGGTCGCGGTCGACCGGCGGGCCGGCCGGGAGCGGCGGGGCGTGGACGGCGACCTCGTCGAGCGCGCCCCTGCCGCAGACCCCGCACGACGACGTGGTGTAGAACCGCCGCTCGCGCATCGGGCGGGCGAGCTCGGCGTCGACGTCGACGACGTTGCCGGCGAGGTCCGCCGTGGGGCCGACCGCGGCGGGCGGGCCCGCGAGCAGCCCCTCGCCGTGGAGGAAGCCGACCGCGAGCTCCTCGTCGTGGCCGGGCGTGCGCATCGTCACCGCCACGGCCTCGCCGCGCACCCGGATCTCGAGGGGCTCCTCGGTCGCGACGCGGTCGTCGACCCCGTCGTGGGTGCGCGGCACGTGCAGCATCGCCAGGACGCTACCCCGCGCGGGCCGGGTCCAACGCCCCCGCGGCCGCGGGCTCGCGAGCCGCGGAGGGCCGCAGGACGCGAGCAGCACCGTGGCGCCCGAGAGCGCGGTGGACACGCCGTGGGCGAGGTGCTCGCGCGCCGCTGCCCCGGCGCCCGCGTCGGCGCCGCCCGCGGCGGCGAACACCGCCACGAGGATGCTCACGCCGAGCGCCGCGCCGAGCTGCTGGGCGACGTTCGTCAGGCCCGAGGCGGCCCCGGCGTCGCCCTCGGCCACGCCCGCGATGCCGGCCGCGGTCAGCGGCGCGAGGGCGAGCCCGATCCCGACCCCGAGCAGCACCAGCGGCACCGCCAGCCCGGGCAGGTACGCGGTCCCCTCGTCGAGGCGGCTCAGCCACGCGGCGCCCGCCAAGGCGAGCGACAGCCCGCCGGCCAGCAGCGGCCACTGCTGCGCCCGCGGCGCCAGCCGCGGCACGAGCTGGACGGTCGCGAACAGCACGACGGTCTGCGGCAGGAACGCCAGGCCGGCCTCGAAGGGCCCGTAGCCGAGCGCGCCCTGCAGCAGCTGGGTCAGGAAGAAGAACGTCCCGAACATGCCGCCGACGGTCAGGATGCGCGCGACGTAGGCGCCCGAGCGGCCGCGGTCGGCGAACAGCGAGAGCGGCGTGATCGGCTGCTCGGCCCGCGCCTCGAGCCGCACGAACGCGGCGAGCAGGACGGCGGCCGCGGAGAACGCCAGCAGCGTGCCGCGCTCGCCCCAGCCGTCCTCGGCGGCGCGGACGAAGCCGTAGACCAGGGCGGTCATGCCGAGGGTCGAGGTCGCGGCGCCGGCGAGGTCGAAGCGGCCCGTGCGGCGCTCGGTCTCCGGGAGGTGGCGCGGCGCGACGACGAGCAGGCCGAGGACGAGCGGCACGTTGATGAAGAAGAGCGCCGGCCGACGGGGCGAGGCCGGCCGCCAGCGAGGCCGTCCCGAAGAGGGCGATGCCGGTCAGGAACATGCGGCGGCGGCCCAGCAGGTCGCCGGCGCGGGCGCCGAGCAGCAGCAGGCCGCCGAAGGTCAGCGTGTAGGCGTTCTGCACCCACGAGAGGCTCGCGGGGGTGAAGTCCAGCGACGACTCGATCTGCGGCAGGGCCGTGATGACGATCGAGACGTCGAGGATGATCATCAGGTAGGAGGCGACGATGATCGGCAGGACCATCGCCGGGTTCGGCATGGGTCGGGCGAGCCGGCCCGGGACGGGCCGCGTCAGGACGGACGGCATGGGGAGGGGGATCCCTTCCGGTCGAGGTGGTCGGGCGCTAAAGTGGAGGGCGCCTCCGCAAGTTAGGCGGAGGGTGCCTCCGTTTCATCTACTGTAGCGGAGGCAACCTCCGCTTTGCAAGCCGGACCGCGAACCGCCGTCCCATGACCGACCCGACCACCCTCCCGGACGCCGACGCCTCCCCCAGCGAGGCGGGTGGGGCGCAGCCCCTCGCCGCGACGCTCGTGCCGCGCCCCAAGCGGGCCGACGCGCGCCGCAACTACGACAAGCTCGTGACGGCCGCCCGCCAGGCGTTCGCCGAGCGCGACACCGAGGCCTCGCTGGAGGACATCGCGCGCCGCGCCGGCGTGGGCATCGGCACGCTCTACCGCCACTTCCCGACGCGCTCGGCGCTGCTGGCGGCGGTCTACGTCGACGAGGTCGACGCGATGGCACGCGCCGCCGAGGACGTCGGCCACCTCGAGCCGTGGGAGGCGCTGCGCGCCTGGCTGCACCAGTACGTCGGCTTCGCGGCGGCCAAGCGCGCGCTGCACGAGCAGCTGCTGGCCGCGGAGGGTGCCGATGCCGAGGTCCTCGGCGCCTGCCGCGGCGCGCTCCTGGGCGCCGGCGGCGGCCTCCTGCGCCGCGCGCAGGCGGCGGGGGAGGTGCGCCCCGACGTCACGTTCGACGACGTCGGGCGCATGGTGTCGGGCATCGCGCTGCTGCGGGCGACCGAGCCCGAGCAGGTGCAGCGCATCCTCGACGTCGCGCTCGACGGCCTGCGCTACCGCCCCGCGCACTGACGGCAACGAAAGCCGGAATAGTTCCGGCTTTCGTTGCACTCA
>JACRMD010000155.1 GCA_016215085.1 Solirubrobacterales bacterium
CTGGCGCTCGACAACGCCGGGCTCTTCTCGGAGGTCGAGTCGCTGGAGGCCCAGCAGACCGCCGCGCTGGGCTCGCTGGCCGAGGCGGTGACGATCCAGGACCGCGGCGGCCGGCTCGTGTACGCCAACGAGGCGGCCGCGCGCTCGCTCGGCTTCGCGTCGGCCGCCGAGCTGCTGGCGACGCCGCCGGCGCAGGTGGTCGACGCCTTCGAGTCCTTCCACGAGGACGGCCGCCCGCTCCGCGTCGCGGACCTGCCCGGGCGCCGGGTCCTGGCCGGCGAGCACCCGGAGCCGCTGCTGGTGCGCGCCCGCAACCGCGAGACGGGGGAGGAGCGCTGGCGCACGGTCAAGGCGACGGCGGTGCCGGGCGCCGACGGCCGGCCGCGGCTGGCGGTCAACGTGATCGACGACGTCACCGAGGTCAAGCGCGCCGAGCTGCGCCAGCGCTTCCTCGCGCGCGCCGGCGAGGTGCTGGCGTCGTCCATGGAGCACGGGGAGACGCTGCAGCAGGTCGCCGACCTCGCCGTGCCCGAGCTGGCCGACTGGTGCGTCGTGACGATCCCCGACGAGCAGGGGTACCTGCGCCCGGTCGCCGTCGCGCACGGCGATCCGGAGATGGTCCGCTGGGCGCGGGAGTACGCGCGCCACCACGCCGAGCACGTCACCGGGGACAGCGGCGGGGCGGAGGTGGTGCGCGACGGGCGCACGCTCCTGGTCCAGGACATCACCGACGACCAGCTCGTCGCCGCGGCCGACTCGCCCGAGCAGCTCGCGGCGCTGCGGCGGCTGGGCATGCGCTCGGTCGTCATCGTGCCGATGGCGGCGTCGGGCGGCGTGATCGGCACGATCTCCTTCGTCAGCGCCGAGTCGCGGCGGACCTTCGCGCCCGAGGACGTCGAGCTGGCCGAGGAGCTCGCCCGCCGCGCGGGGACCGCGATCGAGAACGCGCGGCTCTACACCGAGCGCTCGGAGATCGCCCGCGTGCTCCAGGTCGGCCTGCTGCCGCGCGCGCTGCCCGAGGTGCCGGGCTTCCGCGTCGCCGCGCTCTACCGCCCGGCGGGCGACCAGAACGTCGTCGGCGGCGACTTCTACGAGGCCTTCGCGACGCCGGCGGGGTGGATGGTGTCGGTGGGCGACGTCACCGGCCGCGGCGCCGAGGCCGCGGCGCTGACCGCCGAGGCGCGCCACGTGCTGCGCACGGTGGCCCAGCTCACCGGCGACCCGGTCGCCGCGGTCGCCCACCTCAACGCCGAGCTGGTCCGCAAGCCGCGCACGTCGATCGTCACGGTCGCGCTGGCGCTGCTGGAGGGCGACGCGGTCCACGTGGTCTGCGCCGGCCACCCGCTGCCGCTGCTCGTCCGCGGCGGCGAGGTCCTGACCGCCGGCGCGTGCGGGCCGCTGGTCGGCGCCTGGCCCGACAGCCGCTGGAGCGTGCAGCGCACCGACCTGCGGCCGGGCGACCTCGTCGTGCTCTACACCGACGGCATCACCGACACGCGCGGGGTGCACGAGCGGTTCGGCGAGGAGCGCCTGGTCGAGGCGCTGCGCGGCACCCGCGAGGCCGAGGACGCGCTGGACCGCGTGCTGCGCGCGGTCGAGGGCTTCGAGCACGGCCCGCAGGCCGACGACACCGCGGTCGTCGTGCTCGAGTGCGTCCCGGCCGCGGTGCGCGCGGGGGAGGGGCGGCCGTGACCGAGCGCTGGTCGGCGCCCGCCGCGCCGGCGAGCGTCGGGCGCCTGCGCAACGCCGTCGGCACCTTCGCCCGCCAGGCCGGGCTGCCAAGCGGCCTGGTCGGCGACGTCAAGCTCGCCGTGTCCGAGGCGCTGACCAATGCCGTCGTCCACGGCTACCGCGGCGGCTCGCCCCGGGGCGAGCTCGTCGTCCGCGCCGCCCTGCGCGCGCGCCACCTCGAGGTCGTGGTCGAGGACGGCGGCGTCGGGATGGCGCCGCGGCCCGACAGCCCGGGGATGGGCGTGGGGATGCCGCTCATCGCCTCGCTGGCCGAGGAGTCGTCGGTCAAGCGCCGGGCCGGCGGCGGGACCGTCGTCCGGATGCGCTTCCCGCGCGGCTGACCCCACCGTCCCCGCGCGGTGCGGCCAGCCGCACTTCGGCGAGTGCCCGATGCGCCCTGGGGTGCCTGGCGCCGATGCTGCGCGCCATGACCTCCCTCCGCGCCTCCCTTCTCGCCCTGGCCGCCGCGTGCGCGGTGCTGCCCGCCGCGGCGCAGGCCGACTCGATCTCGTACATCAAGGACGGCGACGTCTGGCTGAGCACGCCCGACGGCGGCCGCCAGTTCCGCGTGACCGCGACCGGCGGCTACTCCTACGCGTCGCAGGCCGACGACGGGACGCTCGTGGCGCTCAAGGGCGAGCGCCTGGTGAAGCTGTCGCGGATGGGCGACGTCCTGGCGGACTTCCCCACGCCGGTCTCCGACGGCCCGCCGCCGAGCGTCGGCCCCGCGGCGAACGACACGTCGGCCAACTACTTCCACGGGCCGTACGACCCCGAGGTCTCCCCGGACGGGACGAAGGTCGCCTACACGTACTACTGGCAGCACTACACCTACAACTACATCAGCGGCCACATGGAGCAGATGCTCGTGTCGGGCACCGCGATCACGCACGCCGACCGCCTGACGGCGTGGGACGAGCTCGGCGGCAACCTCACCGGGTGGAAGGACCCCGCGTGGGTCGACGACGCATCGCTCGTGCGCGCCGACGCCGGCGTGGCGATGTCCGACGAGCTCGTCGTCAACACGCTCGGCGCGCCCGAGCAGGGGCTGGTGCGCTGGATCAAGGCGTCCCCGTGGCTGAGCACGTTCAAGCAGCCCGAGGTCAACCGCCAGGCCACGATGGTCGCCGCGGCCACGAAGACCGGCGACGGCTACGCGACCGGCCACGGGCTGCACCTGTTCCGCGCCGAGGGCGGGCTCGGCGGGTCGCTGACGATCTGCCACGAGGTCGACGACGACGCGGGCGGGCGCGTGAAGATGGAGCACCCGACCTGGGCGCCGTCCGGCGACCGCCTCGCCTTCCAGGCGCCCGAGGGCATCGCGGTCGTCACGCCGCCGCCGTGCCCGACCGACGGGTCGATCGCGCGCGTGCACGACTGGTCGGTCGTCGTCCCCGGCGCGACCGCGCCCGACTGGGGGCCCGCCGACGTGCCGGCGTCGCGCCCGGCGGC
>JACRMD010000156.1:0-1298 GCA_016215085.1 Solirubrobacterales bacterium
CGAAGAAGATCACGGTCTACACCACGGAGCCCTGCTCGTTCTGCGTGCGCGTCAAGGACCTGCTCCAGCGCCGCGGCCTCGCGTACGACGAGGTCAATCTCGCAAAGGACCCGGACGGCCGGGCCGAGCTGCACGCGAAGACGGGCATGCTGAGCTTCCCCCAGGTCGTGATCGGCGAGCACGTCATCGGCGGCTTCCGCGAGACCGTCGAGGCCGACCGCACCGGCCGCCTGGCCGAGCTCATCGCCCCCGCCGCCTAGGCGGCCCTCCGGCGCAGCCGCGGCCGCGGCTGGCAGCCCTCGCAGACATAGGTCCCGCGCCCGGCGGCGACCATCTTCACCACCTCGCGCCCGCACGCCAGGCACGGCTCGCCGCGGCGCAGGTGGATCAGGAACTCGTTCTGGAACGCGCCCTGGACGCCGTCGGGGTGGCGGAAGTCGTCGATCGTCGCGCCCCCGGCGTCGATGCCGGCGGCCAGCGACGCCTTGACGGCCTCGGCCAGCGCCTCGTACTGCGCGGGCCTGAGCGAGCCGGCGGGCCGCAGCGGGTGGATTCGCGCGCGGAACAGCGCCTCGTCGGCGTAGATGTTCCCGACGCCCGCGACGTGGCGCGTGATCGGCGCGCGCTGCCCGCCCGCCGGCGCCCGCAGCGCCGGCCCGGTCAGCTCGCCGGACAGCGGCTCGAGCCCGAGCCGGGCCGCGTAGAACGCGTCGCGCGCCTCGCGCCCCAGCGCCAGCTCTCCCGTGCCGAACCGCCGCGGGTCGCAGAACCACAGCTCGTGGCCGTCGTCCAGCGCGAACCGCACGCGGCCGTAGGGCGTGCCGGGCGCGGGGTCGTAGAGCAGGGTGCCGGTCATCCGCAGGTGCAGCAGGAGGAAGACCTCGTCCTCGAGCTCCCACTCCAGGTACTTGCCGCGCCGGGCCAGCCGCTGCACCCGCCGCCCGTCGACCGCCTCCGCCAGCTCGTGCGGCGCCAGCGGCAGGCACCACCGCGGGTCGGCGATCTCCAGCGCGTCGACCGTGCGCCCCTCCACCAGGGGCGCCAGCCGGCGGCGGATCGTCTCGACCTCGGGCAGCTCGGGCACGCTTCCAGGGTACGAGGACCGCGCGCGGACCTCGGCGTCCAGAGGGGGCCGTCGCGGACTTCAGCTGCGACGGCACGTCGCCGATCCCGCGAGCCGTGGACGACTGGCGTGATCCCAAGCGGCTGCTCGGCCTCGTGCTGGTCGCGGCGGCCATCGTGGTCCCCATGACGGGGCGCATGCCGGGCGGCCCGCCGCGCGCCGGCGGGGCGTCGCT
>JACRMD010000156.1:1379-9813 GCA_016215085.1 Solirubrobacterales bacterium
CGGGCACGCCGTTCGTGCTCGCCGTCGGGCCCGGGGTGCCGGCGCACGAGGCCGTCGACGTGGAGCGCGGCCTGCGCGCGCTGCAGGACTTCGCTCGTGCCGACGTCGGGCACGCGATCGAGTCCGACACGCAGGTGCGCCTCGCGCGCGACGAGCGCTGCTCCGCGGCCGGGCCGAGCGCCCTGGGCGCGGCGCAGGACCACCGCGTCTGCCTGCTCGCGGGCCGCCCGGGCTGGTCGCAGGCGCCGCCGGCGGGCCGCTCCTGGGTCGCCGCGCACGAAGCAGGCCACGTGCTCCAGGCCGAGCTCGGCTGCCTGCCGGAGCCGCGCGGCCAGCACTACGCCTGGGTCGTCGAGGGCATGGCGGAGGCGTTCGCGGCCCACGCGCTGCGCCGCGCGGGCCTCGCCGGCGCGCCACCGTCCGACGTGCCGGTCGACGACGCGGGACTCGACGACGCCGAGGACGGCCGCCTCGACGCCGGCACCTACCGCGCGGCCTTCGCGCGGCTCGAGCAGGCGGCGGGCTCCGACGTGGGCAGGATGCGCAGGTTCTACGAGGGCATGCGCCGCCCCTACGCCTCGTGGAAGGCCACGTTCCGCTGGGCCTTCGGGACCCGCACGGCCGTCGCGGCCGTCACGGACCTCCTGGCCGGCGCCGGCGTGCCGGCGGGCGAGTTGCCCTCGGGCGTCTGGCTGCTGCGCGGCCGGCGCTGCGGCGGCATCACCCGCGGCGCGCACAGCGCGGACGTCGTCACCGCCGAGCGCGTCTGCCTCTTCCCGGAGGGCGAGGGGTGGCGGCACACGCGCTACGACGAGCTCGTCCTCGCGGCCGGTGGCGTGGCCACCGCGACGCTGGAGCGCATCGGCTGCAACGCCGCCGCGGACGCACCGGTGTACCGCTGGCTCGTGGCCGGCAGCGCGCAGGCGCTCGCCTGGCTCGCGCTGGAGCGGGCGGGCGCGCTCACGCACGCCGAGGTGAACGCGCGGATCGACCTGGCCGAGGACGGCCGCACGGTCCGGATCGCCGACGGCGTCGCGCGCGCGCCGGCGTGGCAGCTCGGCGCCGCCGCCGGGGGCCTCGCGCAGCGGCGGCCCGAGCCGCTGCTGCGCTTCTGCCGCTCGGTGGCCGCCGGAGCTCGGTGGCGCACGGCGTTCGAGCGCGACTTCGGCATGACCCCGCGGCGCTTCTACGCGGCGATCGAGGCCGTGCGGCAGCAGGCGATCGCCGACGCGGCGCCACGCCGGCGGCCCTAGTCCAGGAACGGCGTGCCCGGCAGCTCGGGCGCGTCGCGCCCGGTGAGCCAGCGGAACGCCGAGGCGCCGACGTCCGAGAGCGGGCCGTCGTGGCGGCGGCCGCCGTGGCCGGGGAAGCGGGCGAGCAGCGGCGTGTGCTCGCGCGTGTGGTCGTGGTGGGGCATCGTCGGGTCGACGCCGTGGTCCGCCGTGAGGACGAGCAGGTCGTCGTCGCCGAGGAGCCCGAGCCACGTGCCGAGCTCGGCGTCGATGCGCTGCAGCGCCGCGTGGAAGCCGGGGACGTCGTGGCGGTGGCCGTAGAGCTGGTCGGTCTCGACGAGGTTGGCGAAGACCAGGCCGGTGTCGAGGTCGCGGACGAGCCCCGTGATCTCCTCCAGGCCGATCTCGTTCGTCGCGCCCGGGTGGACCTCGTCGATGCCGCGGCCGGCGAACAGGTCGCGGACCTTGCCGACGCTGTGCACGGGGACGTCGGCGGCCTGCGCCTCGTCGAGGTAGGTGCGCGACGGCGGCTCGACCGCGAAGTCCTTGCGCCCGGGCGTGCGCTTCCAGGCGCCGGGCTCGCCGACGAAGGGCCGCGCGATGACGCGGCCGACGGCGTGCTCGCCGGTCATCACGCCGCGGGCGGCGCGGCAGACCTCGAGGAGCTCGGGCTCGGACAGGACGTCGTGGTGCGCCGCGATCTGCAGGACCGAGTCCGCCGAGGTGTAGAGGATGAGCTCGCCCGTCCGGAGGTGGTGCTCGCCGTAGTCGGTGAGCACCTGCATCCCGTCCGAGGCGTGGTTGGCGCAGAAGCGGTGGCCCGTCGCCCGCTCCACGGCGGCGACGACGTCGGGCGGGAACCCGTCGGGGTACGTGGGCATCGGCCCCGGCGGGATCGTGCCCATGAGCTCCCAGTGCCCGGTCGTGGAGTCCTTGCCCGGGCCGAGCGCGTGGAGGCGCCCGTGCAGGACGGGCGCGTCGGGGCACGGGACGCCCTGGATGTCGCGGATGCAGCCGAGCCCGAGGCGCTGGAGGTTGGGGAGATCCAGGCCGCCCGCCAGCCTGGCGACGTTGACGAGCGTGTCGGCGCCCGCGTCGCCGTAGTCGCCGGCGTCGGGCAGCTCGCCCGCCCCGCAGGCGTCGAGGACGATGACGAACGCGCGGCGGCTCACCCCTCGCCTCCCGCGGCGGTGAGCTTCAGCGAGAGCAGCAGCGGCCGGAACACCTCGGCGTCGACGCGGCGGAAGACGTCGGGCTCCGCGAAGGCGTCGACGATCACCTCGGCGCCGTCGGCGTAGATGTGGGTGGAGCGGACCGTGCGCCGGCGGCCGTCGACGGTCTCCTTGGCGCGGATCTGCACCGCCGGCTTCCCCGCGATCTTCGTCGCGGCGGACTTGATGACCTCGAAGGTCGGGTCGCGCTGCTTGGCCGCGTCGACCAGCGCGTCGCGCGCCGCCTGCAGCTCGAGCCGGGACTTCGGCAGCTCCTCGCTGCGCGGGTAGCGCCAGATGGCGACCGTCGCCTGCCCGGTCTGGACGGTGGCGATGAGCGGCGCGTCGCCCTCGTCGAGGTTCCACCCGCGCGGGGACTGGAAGCTGATGCCCGCCTTCGGGTAGCTGGCCGGCGCGGTGCCCGACGGGCTGGCCGGCGTGGTGACGTCCGGCGGGTCGGTGCGGTCGTTGCCGCACGCGGGCAGGAGCGCCAGGGCGGCGAGCAGCAAGACGGCGGGACGGCGCATCCGCGCCGGATGCTCGCACGCCCGGCGGTCGGAGGGTCAGGCCGAGGCCCGCGGGTGCGCCTTGAAGTACACGTCCTTCAGCCGCTCGGCCGACAGGTGCGTGTAGATCTGCGTCGTGGCGATGTCGGCGTGGCCGAGCATCTCCTGCACCGACCGCAGGTCGCAGCCCCCGGCCAGCAGGTGCGTGGCGAAGGTGTGGCGCAGCGTGTGCGGGCTCATGCGGTCGTCGAGGCCGGCGGTCTTGGCGTGGCGCTGGACGATCTTGTAGAGGCCCTGGCGGGTGAGGCCGGTGCCGCGGCGGTTGACGAACAGGCGCCGCTCGTCGCGGTCGCCGACCATCGCCGGGCGGCCGCGCTGCAGGTAGGTCTTGACCGCGGCGACGGCCTCGCGGCCCACGGGCACCAGGCGCTCCTTGGAGCCCTTGCCGCGCGCGCGCAGGATGCCGTCGCGCAGGTCGAGGTCGCCGACCTCGAGGCCGATGGCCTCCGACGCGCGCAGGCCGCACGCGTACATCAGCTCCAGCAGCGCGCGGTCGCGCAGCGCGCCCGGATCGGTGCCGCGCGGGGCGGCGAGCAGCTTGGCGACGTCCCCGCGCGAGAGGACGTTGGGCAGCTTCTGGCTCTTGCGCGGGGCGCGCAGGTCGGCCGTCGGGTCGTGCTCGAGCACCTGCTCGCGGCGCAGGTGGCGGTAGAAGGAGCGCAGGCAGGCCGCCTTGCGCTGGATCGTCGCGGGCCGGGCGCCGGCCTCGGCGAGGCCGTCGAGGAACGAGGCGAGGTCCGCGTGCTGGGCCTCGAGCACGTCGACCTGCCGGGCGCGCAGGTGCGTGCCGAGCTGGAGCAGGTCGCTGCGGTAGGCCTCCAGCGTGTTGCGCGACAGGCCGCGCTCGAACTCGAGGTACGCGAGGAAGTCGAGCACGTGGTGCTCGAACGCGCGCTGGTCGGGAGGTGCCGGGGCGACGGCCATCGTGCCTCGGTGGTTCGGGCCCGGCCGGAGTGATCCTCGCGCTGCAACGCGACTTTCGTAGGGTTCCCGAGCGATGGAGCGCGACTCGGTCGACCGGATGGTGGACGGCTGGCGCGAGGTCCGGCCGGACCTCGACGTCGCGCCCGCGGGCGTGGTGTCCCGGCTGGCGCGCGTACGCGACCACCAGGACTACGCGATCGAGAGCCTGCTCTCCGAGCTCGGCCTCTCGGGCCCGACCTTCGCCGTGCTCGTCTCGCTGGCGCGCCTGGACCGTCCCGACGGCGTGCCGGTCGGCGAGCTGCTGGACGCGTGGTCGCGGCCGCCGTCGACGCTCGGCACGCGCGTGGAGCGGCTCGCGTCCCAGGGCATCGTCGAGCACCTCGGCGGCGGCCGCTACCGGCTCACCGACCAGGGCCGCGACCTCTTCGAGCGCGCCGCGCCCGCCCACCTGCGCAACGCCGACCGCCTGCTCGCGCCGCTCAGCGCGGAGGAGCGCGAGCAGCTCGCCGGACTGCTGCGCAAGCTGCTGGCCCGCTACGAGGCCGAGGACGACGGCCGGCCCTAGCCGCGCCGGCGCCGGTCCAGCAGCAGCAGGCCGATCAGCGTCTTGGCGTCGGTGACCTGCTCGATGAGCTCGCCGAGCCGGTCCAGCGGCCACGGCACGACCTCGATGCGCTCGTTGTGCTCGGCCTCGGGCTTGGCGCCGGGTACGTCGCGGACGTCCTCGGCCAGGAAGACGTGCACCACCTCGTCGGTGAACCCGACCGACGAGCGGTAGGCCGTCAGCGGCGACCACGACGGCGACTGCTTGCCGATCTCCTCGGCCAGCTCGCGCTTGGCGGCGTCCAGCGGCGGCTCGCCCTCCACGTCAAGGCGGCCGGCGGGCAGCTCCAGCGAGTCGGGGTCGTCGACCGGCTCGCGCGGCTGGCGCACGAGCCAGACGTGCTCGTCGTCGACCGGCACCACCGCCGCGGCGCCCTGGTGGCGGACGATCTCGCGCTCGGCCTCCTCGCCGTCGGCGTAGCGGTAGCGCTCGACGCGCACGTCGATGATGCGGCCCTTGTAGATGCTGCGGCCGCCGAGGCGGGTGAAGGTGCGGTCGTCAGTCACGGAGGTGCTCGAGCAGTTCGAAGGTGACGTCGAGCATGCCCTCCAGCGCCGACACGGACACGCGCTCGGTCGCCTCGTGGGCGCGCTCGGTGCCGTTGGCGAGGTTGACGACCGGCAGCCCGGCCGCCACGAGGACGTTGCCGTCCGAGGCGCCGCCGCTGCGGACGTGGCGCGGCTCGTAGCCGCAGTCGCGCAGCGCGGCCTCCGCCGCGACGATGCCCGGCAGGTCGGGCGGGTGGGCGTAGCCGGGGAACACGCGCTCGACGATGACGTCGACGTCGCACTCGCACGCCGGCTCGTTGGCGGCGTCCTGGCAGTGGTCGACCATCCGCGCGACGACGGCCTCGACCCGCGCGGGGTCGAAGGACCGCGCCTCGGCCAGCAGCGTGCAGCGCTCGGGCACGACGTTCGTGCCGCCGACGCCGCCGCGGATCGTGCCGACGTTGGCCGTGGTGTCCTGGTCGAGGCGGCCGAGGTCCATCGCGGCGATCGCGCGGGCCGCCGCGGCGATCGCGCTGCGCCCGTCCTCGGGGCGGATGCCCGCGTGGGCGGCCTTGCCGACGAAGTCGACCTCGAGCCGGTAGGCCGTGGGCGAGGCGACGATGACCTCGCCGATCGGCGTCGCGTGGTCGAAGACGAAGCCCAGCTCGCTGCGCAGCCGGGAGGCGTCGAAGCGCTTGACGCCCGCCAAGGCGTTCTCCTCCTCGACGGTGAACAGCAGCTCGAGCGGGACGGGCGAGCCTTCGACCACCACGCGCCGCGCGACGGCCAGCAGCATCGCCACCGCGGCCTTGTTGTCGGCGCCGAGGATCGCGTCGTTCGCGTTCTCCCAGCCGTCGTCGACGACGACCGGCTCGATCGGCACGTCGTCGTGCGGGACGGTGTCGAGATGGGCGCAGAGCAGCACCCGCCGCTCCCCGCGCCCTTCGATCCGCGTCAGCAGGTTGCCCGACGCGTCGGCGACGACCGTCAGGCCCAGGGACTCCAGCTCGCGCCGCACCCGCTCGCCCATGGCGGCCTCGCGGCCCCACGGGGACGGGATGGCGCACAGCTCGGCGAACTGCTCGTTGAGCGCGCGCTTCTCCGCCTCGGAGGCGCGCCTCACCGCCGCTCGGCGGGCTCCGCCTCGCGCACCTCGCCGCGCGCGGCGCGCACCTCGCCCTCCGGGTGCTCCTCCTGCGCGCGCCGCAGGGACGCGCGCACGAACTCCCGGAACAGCGGCGCGGGCCGCTCGGGCCGCGACTTGAACTCGGGGTGGAACTGGGAGGCGACGAAGAACGGGTGGTCGTGCAGCTCGATGACCTCGACCAGCCGCTCGTCGGGCGACGTGCCCGAGACGACCAGGCCGGCGTGCTCGAGCCGCTTGCGCAGCGAGATCGACACCTCGTAGCGGTGGCGGTGGCGCTCGTAGATGACCGCCTCGCCGTAGATCTCGCGGGTGGCGGTGCCCGGGTGGACCTTCACCGGGTCGGCGCCCAGGCGCATCGTGCCGCCGAGGTCGGAGACCTCCTTCTGCTCGGGCAGGAGGTCGATGACCGGCCACTCGGTCTCGATGTCGAACTCGGTCGAGTTGGCGCCCGGCATGCCGGCGACGTGGCGGGCGAACTCGCAGACCGCGATCTGCATGCCCAGGCAGACGCCGAGGTACGGGATCTGCCGCTCGCGCGCGACGCGCGCCGCGCGGATCTTGCCCTCGATGCCGCGGCCGCCGAAGCCACCGGGGATGAGGATGCCGTCGGAGCCCGACAGCCGGTCGGCCGCCTGCTCGTCGGACTCCAGCGTCTCGGAGTCGACCCAGTCGATCTCGACGCGGCAGCGGTGCAGGAAGCCCGAGTGGCGCAGCGCCTCGGACACCGACATGTAGGCGTCCTCCAGCGCGACGTACTTGCCGACCAGCGCGATGCGCACGGTCTGCTCGGCGGAGTCCGCGGCGTCCATGAGCGCCTGCCAGCCCGACAGGTCGGCCGGCGGCGCGTCGTCGATGCCGAAGTGATCGCAGATGAAGTCGTCGACGCCCTGCTCGCCGTACCAGAGCGGCACCTTGTAGATGTTGTCGACGTCCTTGGCGGAGACGACCGCGGCCGGCGGCAGCGACGCGAACAGCGCGATCTTCTTGCGGATGTCGAGGTCCAGCTCGCTCTCGGAGCGGCAGAGCAGCATGTCGGGCTGGATGCCGATGCGGCGCAGTTCGTTGACCGAGTGCTGGGTCGGCTTGGTCTTCAGCTCGCCCGCGTGGCCGATGTAGGGCACGAGGGTGAGGTGCAGAAACATGCAGTTGCGCCGGCCGACGTCGACCGGGAACTGGCGGATGGCCTCCAGGAACGGCAGCGACTCGATGTCGCCCACCGTGCCGCCGATCTCGGTGATGACGAAGTCGACGTCGTTGGTCTCGCCGATGAGCTTGATCCGCGACTTGATCTCGTCGGTGATGTGCGGGACGACCTGGACCGTGCCGCCCAGGTAGTCGCCCCGGCGCTCGCGCCGGATGACCGAGTGGTAGACGCCGCCGGCGGTGACGTTGGACGCCCGCGTGGTGTTCGCGTCCGTGTACCGCTCGTAGTGGCCGAGGTCGAGGTCGGTCTCCGCGCCGTCCTCCGTGACGAACACCTCGCCGTGCTGGTACGGCGACATCGTGCCGGGGTCGACGTTGATGTAGGGGTCGAACTTCTGCAGGCCGACCGTGAAGCCCTTGGAGACCAGGAGGCGCCCGATCGAGGCGGCCGCGATGCCCTTGCCGAGGGACGAGACGACGCCGCCGGTGACGAAGATGTAGCGCGTCTTGCGGTGGGCCTCAGGCACGTCGCTCGTCCTTGCAGTCTAGGGAGGGCACGCGTCGAGGGTAGCCAGGGACTCGGACGTTCGGCGTCCCGGTGGAGCGTAGATGTCGCCATGGCGCTGCGGAGTTCCCGCAACTTCCGCACGTGCGTTGCCCCGCGCAGATGACGGCCCATTCCGGATACCGCGGGGCCTCCGCATCGCTTGACTGCTCCTTGCATCAACAACCAGGAAGCCAGGAGAGCAGCAATGCGCACCTTCAGCAAGAACTTCACGCGGTACGGCGGCATCGCCGCCAGCATCATCCTCATCGCGTTCGGCATCGGCGCGACGGTCATGGGCATCTCGGGCCGCGCCGAGGTGCGCGACACGATCGCCCGCGAGAACATCGTCGGCACCCCCGACTCCTCCATCCCCGGCCAGAAGGTCGACACCGGCTCCGAGGCCAAGGCCTTCGCCGACGTGATGCGCAAGCACACGATGGAGATCACGGGCGGCCAGACGTACTCCGAGATGGGCCGCTTCCTCGACAAGAACGGGAAGCCGACCGAGGACGAGAAGGCCGCCGCGATCGACCCCAAGTCCGGCAAGCCGGTCGAGAACGGCGCCCGCAACA
>JACRMD010000191.1:0-3863 GCA_016215085.1 Solirubrobacterales bacterium
GAGTACGACCGCGCGCTGCTCTACCTCCTGGCGCTCGTCCTCTTCGGAGCCGGCGGCCGCTCCGTGCTGCGGCTGCGGTGGATGGTGTGGGGCCTGGCCCTGGCGATCGTCGCCATCGCGGTCGCCGCGCTCGGCGCGCGCCTGGTGCCCGACCTGGTGCCGACGACCGAGAACGTCCACCCGGACCGGCTCGCCTTCCCGCTGACCTACTGGAACTCGCTCGGCGTCCTGATGGCCATCGGGCTCGTCCTCTGCGGGCACCTGGCGTGCAGCGAGCGCGACCCGGGCGCGGTGCGCGTGCTCGGCGCCGCCTCGATCCCGCTGCTGGCCACCACGCTGTACTTCACGTACTCGCGCGGTGGCACGTGGACCGCGCTGGTCGGGGTCGGGCTCTACGCGGTGCTCGCGCGCCCGCGCGGCCTGGTGGCCGGGGCGCTGGCGACGGCGCCCACCACGCTGATCGCGCTGATGAAGGTCAACCCGCCGGGCATCGTCATCAAGGCGCCGGGCACGCCCGCCGCCGACCAGCTCGGCCAGGAGATGGCGCTGGTCATCGTGCTGTGCGCGGTCGCGGCCGGCGTCATCCGGCTCGCGCTGCTGCCGCTGGACCGGTGGACCTCGTCGCTGGCGATCCCGCGGCTGCCGCGCCCGGCGGTGGCCGCGGCCGTCGTGGTCGGCGTGCTGCTGGCCGCCGGCGGCGCCGTCGCCGCCGACGCCCCGACGAAGGCCGGCGACACCGTCGACCGGTTCTTCGACGAGGACACCAAGCCCGGCGGGGCCAGCGGCGGGCGGCTGCTCTCCGCCTCCGGCAACGGCCGCGTCGACCACTGGCGCGTCGCGCTCAACGGCTTCCACACCGACGAGCTCAAGGGCGAGGGCGCCGGGACCTACGAGATCCGCTGGCTGCTGGACCGCAAGGGCAGCCTCGTCGTGCAGGACGCGCACTCGCTCTACCTCGAGACGCTCAGCGAGCTGGGCATCGTCGGCCTCCTCCTGCTGGCCACCGCGCTGCTCGCGCTGCTCGGCGGGGTGGCGTGGCGCGTCCGCGGGCCCGACCGGGCGCTGCACGCGGCGGTGCTCGCGGCGATGGTCGTGTGGATCGTGCACGCGGGGCTGGACTGGGACTGGGAGGTCCCGGCCGTGACGCTGTGGCTCTTCGCGCTGGCCGGCGCGGCGGTCGCCCGCGAGCCGCGCCGCCGCGACGGAGGCGAGCCGCCGCGGCGCGGGCGCACCGCGGTGGGCATCGCCGGCCGTGTGGGCGCCGTCGGCGGCTGCGTGCTGCTGGCGCTGGCGCCCGCGCAGATGGCGCTTGCCCAGGGCGAGCTGCTCGAGGGCCGCCAGGCCGTCCAGGACGGCGACTGCCGCGCCGCCGTCGCGCACGCCGCCGAGGCGCTGGAGCACGTCGACTCGCTCGTCGGTCCGCGGCAGCTGCTGACCTGGTGCGCGGTGCGCTCCGGGGATCCACGCGACGGCGTGGCGCCGATGCGCGCCGCGATCGCCAAGGACCCCGGCAACTGGGAGGCCCAGTACGACCTCGCGGTGGCGCTCGCGGCCGCCGGCGAGGATCCGCGCGCGCCCGCGCTGGCGGCCATCCGGGGCAACCGGCTGGATTCGCTCGCGCGCGTCGCCGGGCGGCTCTACGCCGCCCGCACGAAGGCCGGCCGGGAGCGCCTGGGCCGCGCCGCGCCGCTGCTGCTGCCCTAGGAGACCCCTGAAGAAGTCGGGGCGCCTGCTCTTCAGGGGCCTCACAGCCGGGTCCCCCGATCGGGGGAGGGACGCGCCGCTCGTGCGGGCCGGCGCAAGAAGCCGGACCGCGCAGCCGTTGCTCGGATGTGACCAACCGCGTCATCGAGCACCCCGCGCCGGCCCCGCCGGCCGCTGCCGAGGAGGTCACCGGGCTCGCCGCCGACCCGGAGGCGCGCGCTCGCGGGCTCGCCGTCGCCGCCGTCGCCAAGCGATTCGGCGACCGCACGATCATCCAGGACGTCGAGCTCGGGCTGCGGCCCGGCGAGGCCGCTTGGATCAGCGGGCGCAACGGCGTGGGCAAGACGACCCTGCTGCGGGTCGTCGCCGGCCTGATCCGGCCCGACGAGGGCACGGTCCACCTCGCCGGCTTCGACCCGCGCCGCGACCGCCGCGCCTACGCCGACCGCATCGGCTTCCTGTCGGCGGGCGACCGCGGCCTGTACGCGCGGCTCACGGTCACCGAGAACCTCCAGTACGCCACGCGCATCGCGATGGTGCCGCGCCGCGGGCGCTCCGCCGCGATCGATCGCGTCACCCGCCTCTTCGAGCTCGACGAGCTGCTGCCGCGCCGGGCGGACCGCATCTCGATGGGCCAGCGCCAGCGCGTGCGCCTGGCCATGACGTTCCTGCACGACCCGCTGCTGCTCCTGCTCGACGAGCCGCGCAACAGCCTCGACGACGAGGGCCTGGCACTGGTGGTCGCCGCGGTGCAGGACCGGCTCGATCGCGGCGGCATGACGATCTGGTGCTCGCCCAAGGGCGAGCCGCCGCCGTTCCGGCTCGCCCACGAGCTGGTCATCGCCGACGGGACGCTGGTGCGCGCATGAGCGCCGCGGTCGCCTACGCCGACTCCGCCCTGGCCATCCTCCAGCGCGACTTCCGGCTGGCCTGGTCGTACCGGTTCCGCTTCTTCTCGCGGTACCTGTCGACGCTCTTCAGCCTCGCGCTCTTCTACTACGTCTCGCGCATGGTCTCCGGCGGCGCCGGCTTCGAGAGCTCCGACGAGTACTACGCCTTCGCCGTCATCGGGATCATCATCCTGCAGGTCCTGACGTCGGTCCTCGCCATGCCGCCGATGAACCTGCGCCAGGAGCTCGTGATGGGCAGCTGGGAGCGCACCGTCGTCTCCCCGCTGGGCCCGGTGGCCGGCGTGCTGGGCATGATGGCCTTCCCGTTCCTGCAGGCCGCCGTCAGCGCCGTCGTGACCCTCGTCTTCGCGGCGCTGTTCTTCGGCATCGACGTCGCGTGGGCGACCGCGCCGCTGGCGCTCCCGGTCGCGCTGCTGGGCGCCGTCGCCTTCCTGCCCTTCGGGATCCTGCTCGTCGCCGGCGTGCTGGCCTTCAAGCAGGCGTCGATGGGCGCGAGCTACATCATCACCGCCATCTCGCTGGTCGGCGGCCTCTACTTCCCGGTCGCGCTGCTGCCCGACTGGATCGAGTGGACGTCGCAGGTCCAGCCGTTCACCCCCGCCGCCGACCTGCTGCGCCACCTCATCCTCGGCACCGACATCCCGTCGGACCCGTGGCTGGACGTGGCCAAGCTCACCGGCTTCGCGCTGGTCCTGCTGCCGCTGTCGGTGGCGGGCCTGCGCCTCGTCCTGGAACGCGTCCGCCGCACCGGCACGATCGTCGAGTACTGACCCCTTGAGCACCCATCCAGAAGGAGCCCCGCGCGACATGAGCGCAGATCCCGTGGCGGCCACGGTCGCCCCCGAGGACGTCATCCGCCTGCCCCAGTCGGTCGTCTACCGCGTGTTCGCGGCCGAGACCGTCGTCCTGAACCTGGAGACGGGCCGCTACCACGGCCTGAACCCGACCGGCGGGCGGATGCTCGCCGAGCTCGAGAGCTGCGGCCAGGTCCGCGCCACCGCCGAGCGGCTGGCCCGCGACTACGGCCGGCCGGTCGACGAGATGCTCGCGGAGCTCTGCTCGTTCTGCGCGAGCCTCGAGGACCGCGGGCTCATCGAGGTGCAGCGCGGCGCGTGACGACGTGACGCTCGTCGAGGTGCACCAGGACCGGCCCGCCGGGCCCGTGACGGCCAACGCCCGCGCGTTCGGGCTCGACCTCGTGCTCGAGCCCGGGCTCGAGGTCGCCGGCCTGCCCACCGCCGTCGGCCC
>JACRMD010000191.1:3910-10548 GCA_016215085.1 Solirubrobacterales bacterium
GACGGATGTGCGCCTGGCGTCCCGCGACGCCGTCAACGCCGCCTGGGCGGCCGCGGCGGCGCCGCAGCGCTCGCACCAGCTCGTGCACCCCGACGGCGACGTCCTGCTGACGATCGACCACGACGAGCGCGAGGGGTTCCTGGTCGAGACGCCCTTCCACGGCCGCTTCCACGTCGACGCCCTGGGCGGCCAGGTGCGGTGCGCGCCGCTGGCCGAGGCGGGCACGAGCTGGCACGGGCTGCTCATCGGCCAGGTCCTGCCGCTCGCCGCGACCCTGCGCGGCTACGAGATCTTCCACGCGGGCGCGGTCGTCGCACCGGGTGGCCGCGCCGGGCTCTTCTGCGCCGGCAGCGGCGTCGGCAAGAGCACGCTGATGGCCCGCCTCGTGGGCCACGGCGCCGGCTTCCTGGCCGACGACGCCGTCGCCGTCGAGCTCACCGGCGGCCTGCCGCTGGCCCATCCGGGCCCGGCGCTCGTGCACCTCTACGAGCGCGACGTCCCGCTGCTGGGCGACGACACGCCGCTGCGCCGTATCGAGGGCTTCCGCTCGATGAAGGCCGCGCTGGCGCCCGCGGCGGTGGCCGACCCGACGCCCATCGGCGGCCTGCACCTGCTCGAGCGCGGGGAGGAGGGCGGGCCCGTGCGCTTCGAGCGCATCGACGCGGTCGAGCCCTTCGCGCTGCTCAGCGCCATCTTCACGCGGTCGGTCAAGACGCCCGAGCGCCTGCGCCGCCACCTCGACGTCTGCGCGGCGATCGCCGAGCGCGTGCCGGTGTTCCGGGTCGTCGTCCCCGCCGGCACCGGCCGCGAGGCGATGGCCGAGGCGGTGTGGGAGCACCTGTGCCGGCCGTGACCGCCCTGACGCGGCCGGTCATCCCCACGCGGCACGAGCTCGGCCCCGCGGGCAAGGCCCGGGTGGCGGTCGAGGTGCTGGCGACCTATGCCCGCGTCCGCTGGCTGCTGCGCCGCGAGGACGCGCGCGGCGCCGTGGCGAGGCTGCGGGCCGCCGCCGCGGGCGCGCCGCCGCTGGACCCGCGCGAGGCGCGCATCGCGTCCGTGCGCCTGGCCTGGGTGGTCAAGAAGGTCATCACGCCGCTGCCGGCCGACACCCGCTGCCTGTTCTCGTCGCTCACGCTCCTGGCCGTGCTGGCCCGCCGCGGCATCCCCGTCACGCTGGTGATCGCGGTGCGCCCGCAGCCGTTCGCCGCCCACGCCTGGGTCGAGCGCGACGACGGCCGGCCGCTGCTGGACCCGGGCGACGCCGACTTCGAGCGGCTGGTCGAGCTGTGAGGCCCTGCGTGGCCCTCACCACCGAGCGCCGGTCCCTGCGGGAGGTCGCATCGTGAGCACCCTCGTGCAGGCCCCGCCGCGGATCGCCGGCCGGTGGCATCCGCAGGGGGCGCCGCCCGCCGATGGCGCGCGCACCGTCGGCCCGATCAGCCTCACGGGCGGCGTCGCCGCCACCGATGCGACCGGCGCGGTCTGCGTGCTCTCCGGGCGGATCCCCGGCGAGCCGCTGGACTCCGTGGCCGCCGCCGTCGCCGAGCGGCTCGGCCGCACCCACGACCCGGCGGCCGCGCTGGAGCCGCTGCGCGGCGAGTTCCTCGCCGTCCTGTGGGACCCGGCGACGCGCACGGCGGCGCTGTCGCGCGACCAGCTCGGCGCCCGCGGCCTGCACGTCCACGCCGCGCCCGGCGGCGGCCTCGTCTTCGGCGAGGAGGTGGCCGACGTCCTGCCGCTGCTGGCGAGCACGCCCGCCCCGGACCGCCGCACCGTTGCGCTGCTGCTGGCCCGCGGCGTCTTCCCGCGCGGGCACTCGGTCTTCGAGGGCCTCGAGCGGATCCCGCCGGCCACCATGCTCGTGCTGCGCGACGGCCGGCGCCGCGACCAGACCTGGTGGGCGCCGCGCTGGAACGGCGTCGAGCACGGCAGCGAGGACGAGCTGATCGCCCGCGTGGTCGCCGGCCTCGACGGCGCCGTCGCCCGCTCGGCCGACGGCGAGCGCGCCTCGGTGCTGCTCAGCGGCGGCATGGACTCGTCGGCGGTCGCCGCGGGCCTCGTCGCATCCGGGCAGACGCCGACGGGCTACTCGGGCGTCTTCCCCGCGCACCCGGAGACCGACGAGTCCGACAAGATCGACGACGTCGTCGACCTGCTCGGCATGCGCAGCGTCCGCCGCGAGATCACCGGCGGCAGTGCGCTTGGCGGCTCGCTGGACTACGTGCAGCGCTGGCGGCTGCCGGTCATCTCGCCCACGCACTACTGCTGGGAGCCCGTCTTCGCCCGCGCGGTCGCGGACGGCTTCCCGATCATGCTCGACGGCGAGGGCGGCGACGAGGTCTTCGACGTCTCCGCGCTGCTGATCGCCGACCGCCTGCGCCACGGCCGCGCCCTGAGCGCATGGCAGCTGACGCGCGCGATCACCGGCGTCGGGCCCGACGCGTCGCGCGAGCGCGTGCGCAGGCTCTTCGTGCGGCATGGGATCAACGGGGCGGTGCCGCACCTCGGCCACCGGCTCGCCCGCCGCAAGCGCGGGGCGGAGGCGACGGTGCCGGCCTGGATCCGGCCCGAGGACGCCCTGGGCGTCATGAACGACTACGACCAGTGGGGCTTCAAGCGCGACCGCGGCGGCCCGCTGTGGTGGCGCGAGCACGTGTGGCTGCTCACCGGCATCCGCGAGGTCATCGACTCCCACGGCTTCGTGCGGCGGCGGGCCTGGCAGGTCGGCCTGGAGGGACGCCACCCGTTCATGCACGACCTCGACCTCATCGAGATGGTCCTGCGCCTCCCGCCCGAGGCGCGCTTCGACCACCGCTTCGACCGCATCCTCCTGCGCAAGGGCCTGCAGGGCCGGTTGCCGGACTCGGTCCGGTGGACCCAGGACAAGCGCCGCTTCAACGGCCTGCTGGAGGCCGCGCTGGATGGCGGGGACGCCGCGATGTTCCAGGAGATGCTGCGCCCGCCGGACGCCGAGGTGCGGGCGTTCGTGCGCGCCGAGGTCCTGGACGAGCTGCTCGCGGCGACGCCCGAGACGTACCGCCCCGGACCGCTGCGCTGGCGGGCCACGATGTGGCGTCTCGGCGCGGTCGAGACGTGGCTGCGCGCGCAGGCCGATTCTTCGTTCTTGCAGGGACTTCGTGACCGGCTTGCCGCCGATACGGAGCCCGTGTTCACCGTCCGGGTGCCGCGGTGAGCTCGTACTTTCCTGGCACCCGACTTTGACTGGACTTGCGACCCGGGACAGCCCCCGGGAAGCTTGCCTTCCGTTCGATCCACCCATTCAAGGAGGAAGTCATGGAGAACAAGGAGCTGACCTTCGAGAAGCCCTCGATCGTCGACTACGGCGATCTGACGGAGCTCACCGCTCTGCAGAAGGACGGCGGCGCCCTCGACGCGGCGTTCCCGCCCGGCACCCCGAAGGGTGACCTCACCTTCTCGAACTAAGGCCCCTTCACTCCTGAGGGCAGGCGACCCGCCGCTCCCTCGGACGAAGAGGTTCCTGACGAAGCCCGCTCGGCTCACCGAGCGGGCTTCGTCGTTGTCAGGGCGCGGCGGCGATCGTCAGAGCGGGCCGCGCGAGCCCGTTCGGTGGGCGTGAAGCCGCGTCCCGACCTCAGCGTCGTCATCGTCACCCACAACGGCCGCGACCTGGCGCTGGCGACCATCGCCTCGGCCAAGGCCGCGACCGGCGACCTCGAGGCCGAGTGGCTGGTCTCCGACGCCGGCTCGCAGGACGGCACCCCCGAGGCGATCGAGGCGGCCCACCCCGACGTCCTGGTCCTGCGCGGCCCCAACCGCGGCTTCGCCGCCGGCAACAACGCGGCGCTGCGCGTCGCCTCCGGCCGCTACGTCCTGCTGCTCAACCCCGACACGGAGGTGGCGCGCGGCACGTTCGAGGAGCTCGTGCGCGCCCTCGACGAGCGGCCCGACGTCGGCATCGCCAGCGTCGTGCAGCAGTGGCCCGACGGGCGCCTGCAGCCCTCGATCCGCCACGTCCCGACCGTCCGCCGCCAGCTCGCCGACGCGCTCGGGCTGCACCGCCTGGGCCGCAAGGGCGGCGAGGTGGTCACCGACCCGGAGGCGTACGCCCGCGAGACCGCCGCCGACTGGCTCGTCGGCGCGTTCCTGATCGCCCGCCACGAGGCGATGGACGACGTCGGGCTCATGGACGACCGGTTCTTCCTCTACTCCGAGGAGAAGGACTGGTGCGTGCGCTTCAAGGCCGCCGGGTGGGACGTCCGCCACCTGCCCGTGATGGCGATCACCCACCACGCCGGCGGCTTCGCCCGCCCGATGATGGTCGCCCAGCTCACCTACGCCAAGCTCCAGTACTTCGAGAAGCACCACGGCCGCGCGGCGGCGGGCGCCCTGCGCCTGTCGCTCGGCCTGCACCACGCGCTGCGCCTGCTGGCCTTCGGGGTGCTGCGCCGGCAGCCGCCCGCCGAGGTCGGCGGCGGCGAGCAGCTCGCGGGCGTGCGCCCCGACCCCCGCACCCGCGTCGAGGGCGAGCGGCTCGGCCTGCGCGTCTGCTTCACCGGCTACGTCCCGCAGCTCGGCGCCACGCCGCGCGAGCCCTCCGCGACCGAGCCCGCGGTCGCCGGCCGATGAACGGCGCCCTCCCGGAGCGCCGTCCCGGCGGCACCGTGGTCATCGGCTACGCCAACGCGCTGTCGGCGCCCGAGGTGGCGTGGAGCCTGCGCGACGCCGGCTACGACGTCGTCGCGCTGGCCCGCCGCACGACCCGGCCGGCCCTGCGCCGGTCGCGCTCGGTCCGCGTGGCCGAGGTCACCGCGCCCGAGCAGGACGCCGCGCGCGCCGTGGCGGACGTGGCGCGGGTGCTCGACGAGGCCGGCGCCGTCGCGGTCTTCCCGCTCGACGACGCCGCGCTGTGGGTCGTGCACCGCGCGCTGGCCGGCGGCGCGACGGCGCGGCTGGTCGGCACCGCCGACACCGCGCTGGCGCTCGACAAGCGCCGCCAGCTCGCGCTCGCCGGCGAGGCCGGCCTGGACGTCCCCGCCACCGCGGTCCACGACGACGCGGCCGCCGTCTCCGCCACCGGCTTCCCCGTCGTGCTCAAGCCGGCGCCGGCGATCGTCGAGCACGATGGCCGCCTGGCCCGGCCGGCCGCGGCGGTCTGCGCCGACGCGGCCGAGCTCGCCGCCGCGGCGCCGTCGATCCCGGCCGGCGTCCCGGTGCTCGTGCAGCCCTACATCGAGGGCGTGGGCGAGGGGCTCTTCGGGCTCGCACGCGACGGCGAGGTCCTCACCTGGAGCGCCCACCGCCGCGTGCGGATGGCCAACCCGCAGGGCTCCGGCTCGTCGGCGTGCGTCTCGATCGCGGTCGACGGGGCGCTGGCCGAGGCGACGGCGCGGATGCTCGCCGCCGCGCGCTACGACGGCCTGTTCATGGCCGAGTTCCTGCGCGACCGCGACGGCACGCCGTGGTTCATGGAGCTCAACGCCCGCCCATGGGGCAGCATGGCGCTCGCGCGCCGCTGCGGCCTCGAGTACCCCGCGTGGGCGGTGGACCAGGCGCTCGGCGCCGACGCCGCGGCGCCCGCCACCGCCGTCCCGGCGGGCGTGCTGTGCCGCAACCTCGGCCTCGAGGTCGTGCACCTGCTGATGGTCCTGCGCGGCCCGCGCTCGGCCGCCATCACCAGCTGGCCGTCGCGGCGGCGCGCGCTGGGCGACGTGCTCCACGTCCGCCGCGGCGACACCTGGTACAACGCCGACGCCCAGGACCGCTGGGTGCTCGCCGAGGACGCCCGGCAGACCGTGGTCGGCGCGCTCGCCCGGGCGGTGCGGCGCTCATGAGCGCGGTCCGCGCGGCCCTGCACGTCCACTCGACGTGGTCCTACGACGGCTCGTGGGAGCTGGCGACGATCGCCCGGCGCTTCGCGCTGCTGGGCTACGACGCCGTCCTGCTCGCCGAGCACGACAAGGGCTACGACGAGGCCCGCTGGCGCGCGCTGCAGGAGGCGTGCGCGGCCGCCTCCACGCCGAAGCTCGTGCTCGTCCCGGGCATCGAGTACTCCGACGCCGACAACACCGTGCACGTCCCGGTGTGGGGCGTCGGCACGCCGTTCCTGGGCGAGGGGCGCCCGACGCTCGAGACGCTGCAGCGCGCGCGGGAGGCGGGCGCGGTGTCGATGCTCGCCCACCCGGCGCGCAAGCGCGCGCACGAGCGGGTGACCGGCGAGTGGCTCGAGCTGCTCTGCGCGGTCGAGACCTGGAACGGCAAGTACGACGGCTGGACCCCGAGCGCCATCGCGGGCGGGCTGCGCGAGCGCGCCCCGCACCTGCAGGGCCTCTTCGGGCTGGACTTCCACCTCGCCCGCCAGCTGCTGCCGCTGGCGATGGTCGGCGAGGTCGACGGCCCCGTCACGGCCGCCGCGGTCGTCGAGGCGCTGGGCGCGGGCGCGCTGCGGCCTGACGCGCTGGGCCTCGGCCCGGACTGGGCGCTGAGCCGCCACGGCCGCGCGGTCACCGGCGCGGTGGACCGCTCGCGCCGCCGGACCGGCAAGGCCGTCCGCCGCGTCCGTGCCAAGGTGCGCCGATGACCGACGTCGTCTACGCGTACTTCGGCGTCAGCTGGGACGCCTCGCAGCGCCGCGGGGCGAACTTCGCCCAGGACCGGCT
>JACRMD010000191.1:10553-11455 GCA_016215085.1 Solirubrobacterales bacterium
ACCGGCTGGCGCGGCGGCTGCTGGACCACGCCGCCGTGGACCGCGTCGTCCTCGCCGACGCCTGGGCCAGCGCGCCGGCCCGGCTCGTGCGCCGCGCGACGGGGGAGCGCGCGGTGCCGCTGCCGTCGCCGGCCGCGCGCCGGTGCTCGCCGCTGCGGCTGCGCCGCGCCGACCCCACGGACCCGGCGGCGCTGGAGCGCAGCTACCGCCGCTACGACCGCCGCCTGCGCGCGGCGGCGCGGGCCGCCGGCATGGAGCGCCCCGCGGTGATCACGCCCAACCCGTTCGTGGCCGCGTTCGCGCCGCTGGACTGGGCCGGGCCGCTGACGTTCTTCGTCACCGACGACTGGCCCGCCCACCACGGCTTCGCCGCCCACCGCGCCGCGCTCGAGGCCGCCTTCGCCCGCGTCCGCGGGCGGGGCTGCCGCGTCGTCGCCGTCTCCGAGCCGATCATCGAGGCGATCGCCCCGACCGGCCCGCACCTCGTGGTGCCCAACGGCGTCGAGCCGTCGGAGTGGCTGGAGCCGGGGGCGCCGCCGGCCTGGTTCGCCGCGCTGCCGCGGCCGCGGGCGATCTACGTCGGGACGCTGGACTCGCGCATCGACGTCGCGCTGGCCTCCGAGGCGGCGCGGGCGCTCGGCGGCGGCGCGCTGGCGCTCGTCGGCCGCCTGGCCGACGAGGCGCACCTGCGGCCGCTGCTGGACCTGCCCAACGTCCACGTCGCCGACCGCCGCCCGCGCGAGGAGGTGGCCGCGATCACCGCCGCCGCCGACGTCGGGCTGATCCCGCACGTCCACAACGCGCTCACCCGCGCGATGAGCCCGCTCAAGCTGTACGAGTACGTCGCCGGCGGCCTGCCGGTCGTCTCGGTGGACCTGCCGCCGATCCGCGCGGCCGCGAGC